>JBBQZJ010000083.1:0-8565 GCA_038207805.1 Actinomycetales bacterium
CTACGTCGTGATTCGGGTCGGATACCCGCACGTTGTACACGAATGGGCGTTGATCGAGCTCGCGATACGCGGTCTCGTCGCGCGCGGCGAACACCGGTGGAGCGCCGCGCACCGCGCCGCGGGTCTCGCCCGCTGATGCCGCGTCGCCCGTCGCCACTTCGGAGGATGGCGCGCCGCACAATCGCGGGCTGGCGGCCACACTACGGCGCGTCGTCCTCCGGAACGGAGGGGAGGGCGGGAGCTGGGGCGGCTGCGGCAGCGGGAGCTGGGGCGGGGGCAGCAGCGGCAGCGGCGGGAGCAGCGGGGGCAACGTCGGGAGCGTCGTCGTCGGCGATCTCCTCGAACAGGCCGATCGGCGGCGTTACCGTCATCGTTCCGGCCTTGATGTCGACGGATGCCACGATCGCCTTGACGAACGGAACGAGCACGTCGCCCGAGCTCGTCGCGACCGTGAGCAGGTCTTGGGCGGGGAGGTGGTCCACCTGAGCCACGGTACCGACCGCGACACCGTCGCGCAGCACCGTGAGACCGACGAGCTGGTGATCGAACCAGGCGTCTTCCTCATCCGGAGCCGCATCGAGATCCTGATCGATCCACAGAATGGCTTTGATCAGGGACTCGGCCGTCGTTCGATCGGAAATGTTTTTGAAAAAGGCGACCGGCTGGGCGTTGTAGAACTTCAGCTCCGCGAGCTCGATCGTTTTGCCGTGCCACGCCGAGTCGGTCGGAACCTGCAACGCGAACACGGCGCCCGGAGTGAAACGACGCTCCGGAGCGTCCGTGTACAGCTCGACCTTGATCGCGCCCTTGAGCCCGTGTGCCTTCGTCAACCGACCAACCCGAAGTTCGGTGTTCGGCGGCTGCGGAGCTTTCGGGGCTGACACGGCCTAGAAGTCGGTGTCGACGACGTCGACGCGCACCCGGCGACCGTCGGCGAGCGCCGTGATCAGGGTGCGAAGCGCCTTCGCCGTGCGACCGGCACGACCGATAACACGACCGAGATCTTCGGGATGCACCCGCACCTCGAGAACATCCCCACGTTGCGAGGACTTGGCCACGACCTGCACCTCGTCAGGGTGATCGACGATCCCCTTGACGAGGTGTTCGAGAGCTGGTGCGAGCAAGGCTAGGCCTTGTCTGCGTCGTCGGCGGGTGCCTCTGCGGTTGCGTCGTCGGCTGCGGCAGCGGGTGCCTCAGGCTCAGCAGGCGAGGCCTCGGCCTCAGCAGCGGGCGCGTCAACAACCTCGGCCTCGGCGGCGGGAGCCGCCTCAACGTCAGCAGCGGGAGCCGCGTCAACAACCTCAGCCTCGGCAGCGGGAGCCTCGGTCTCAGCCTCGGCGGCGGGCGCCTCAACAGGCTTCTCCTCGACGACCGGCTTTTCGGCCTTCGGCTTCAGCACGGGCTTCTTCTTGTCGTCGGCCTGGAACTCGACCTTCGCTTCCTTGAACTTGACGGTGCTCTTGGCACCCTTCTCGCCCTTAAAGATGCCCCAGTCGCCGGTCAGCTTCAGCAGCGCCTCGACCTGCGGGGACGGCTGCGCGCCAACGCCGAGCCAGTACTGCGCGCGCTCCGAGTTGATCTCGATCAGCGACGGCTCTTCGGTCGGGTGGTACTTGCCGATCTCCTCGATCGAGCGGCCGTCGCGCTTGGCGCGCGAGTCGGCCACGACGACACGGTAGTACGGTGCACGGATCTTGCCCATGCGCTTCAAACGAATCTTTACAGCCACAATTCTCCTGATTACGTGTGTTGGTGGCGAACCGCTAGCCGTGAGCGTGGGGGCACACTCGGCACAAAAGCTCTGATGGATTCCACTTGCGTCTGATTAGAGGGTCGGACGGCAAAGGACTCGACTGGCTATTCTGCCATGCTTTCGGGCTGGACGGGAATCCGGGCGCGACGCCGGGACACAGCGACGCCCGCAAGGCACAGCACTCCGCCGGCAATGGCGAGCACGGCAGGTACTTCGCCGAAGACGAGGAAGCCCGCGACGATGACCAACGGAGGCACAACGTAGGTCGTGACGCCGAGCTGGCCTGCCGGCATCCGCGACAGGGCGTATGCCCAGGTGCTGAACGCGAGCGCCGTGGGCACCGCCCCGAGATAGACGACACCGAGGATGGCGGACGGCGGGGCATCCGCGATCCCGGCGACGAGTTCGCCGGTGAACGGGAGGCACGCGACCATACCGATGGTCGCCCCCAGCCACGTGACTTGGGCGTTCGGTAGGCGCTTGATGGCCGGCTTCTGCACGAGCACGCCCAACGCGTAGGTGACCGCGGCAACGATCGCCCAGAGCACGCCGATACCGTCACCAAACGCGGCACCCGTTCCGATGCCGATGAGCACTACCCCGAGGAAGGCGACAGCGGCACCGATTGCTAGCCACTTGGGGATGCCCTCGCCAAGAAACAGGCCGGCACCGAGTGCGATCAGGATGGGCCCGACATTGACGATCATCGCCGTGGTTCCGGCATCGAGGGTCTGCTCGGCGATGTTGAGCGACACGTTGTATGCGCCAAACCACGCCACGCCGTAGATGACGATCAGGAGCCACTCGCGCGCCGTGGGGCGAACCCATCGACGGCCCAGAAGAACGACGATGCCCAGGAGCACGGCACCGACCGCGAGTCGCCCCAGGGCCAGCGCCCCGCCCGTGAAGTAGGGTCCGGTGGCGCGGATGACGATGAACGCACTCGCCCAAGCGAGGATCGTCACGATAATCGCGATCAGAACCAGCGGGTGCAATCGTGCGGGAGCGGTACTCACTGGCTCACAGTAGCGTCGGCAGTCGACCTCGCGGCCCGGCGGCGGGTGCGATGTCCGTAATCCGCCGAACTATGGCAGTCACCGCGGTGGGGCAATCCGCGGCCACGGCCGTGTGCGCTCGAGCTGCGAGGCGAGTCCGAGAATCGAGGCCTCTCCGGCGCCGTCTTGTAGCGGAGACACGACAAGTTGAACTGCGAGCGGCACGCCCGCGGTTGCGTGCCATCCCGCGGGAACGCTCGCGGCAGGCCAGCCGAGCAGATTGAACAGCGAGGGGTAGGGGGCATAGCGGATGTTGGCCATCAGATTGGCATACCAGCTTCGCTCGCCCCAGCGCACGGCGTCGAGCCCGGGCTGGGCAAGAGTCGGGGTAAGGAGCACGTCATAGTCGGCCATAAACGCGGTAACCCGAGCACGGATGCGTTCTACCGGGCGGGGCGCGAGCCAGCCGAGTCGGGCAGCGACGCGACCCATCCGCGCATGGGTACGCACCCGCGGCTCGAGCTTCGCGCGATCGAGCAGAGCGGCATCCGTCTCGGTGCCGGCAAACCAGCGGGCCAGTAGCGGCAGCGGGTTGCCCGGGTAGGGGAACGCGACCTCGGTCACCGTGTGACCCAGCGCCCGGAGTGCCTCTGCTGTCTCGGCGAGCCCGCGCCGGAACTCTGAGTCCGTGGTCACCAACCCCGACGGTTCGTTGGTGGCGACGGCGATCCGCAGTGGCCGGTCCGGCTCGGTCACGACAGCGAGCTCTGGCCGGCCGGCCATTACCGACAGCATCAGGGCGGCATCCGCCACGGTTGTTGCCAACGGCCCGTTCTCGCTCATACCGAACCAGGCATCCACCCCGATCTCCTGCGGCACCAGCCCCGAGCCCGGCTTGAGTCCGAACAGGCCGCAGTTCGCGGCGGGGATTCGGATGGAGCCCATGCCGTCGTTGCCGTGTGCGATGGGGACGAATCCGGATGCCACGGCCGCCGCACTACCGCCCGACGAGCCGCCCGGGGTGCGCGTGCGGTTCCACGGGTTGCGGCTGATGCCGAAGACCGAGTCCGTCGCGCCGAACACACACAGCTCGGGCACGCGCGTGAGGCCCACGACCACTGCGCCGGCCTCTCGCAGGCGAGTAACGATCGGGTGGTCGGCCACCGAGGGCGCTCCCGAGGTCGCGGCCGAGCCGTCGCGCAGGGGCTCCCCCGCAACCGGGATGTTGTCTTTGATCGCAATGGGCACGCCCGCGAGCGGCAGGGTCGAACGGTCGGCGCGCGCATCCACTGTGGCGGCCTCGGCGAGCGCTTTCTCAGCGCGCACGAGCTGGAAGGCACCAACGTCATCACCCTCAATGCGCGCAAGAGCGGCTCGGGTGGCATCGACGGCAGTGGTGGTACCGGCGCGCACGGATGCGGCGAGTTCCACAGCGGTGGGGAGGGTCATAGCCCCATCGTAGAACTCTCGCTCAGCCGTTTTGCGCGTCGCGCCAGGCCAACCAGGGTCGCACCTTGTCGGCGTCGTATTCGGGGCCATTCAGGCCAACTGTGAAGAGGGTGACACCGAGGGCACGCAGATCGTCGGCCTCCGCCAGAGTCGTCCTCGACAGCTCGCTGGACAGCTCGATCTCGGAGATGTCGCGGCCGACCGCGTCGCAGTGCCCCTGAAGGATGCCGAGCTTGCGCGGCAGATCTTCGGAGCTCACAAAGTTGTGCCAGATGTCGGCGTACTGAGCCACCAAGCGAAGGGTTTTCTTCTCGCCAGCACCGCCAATGAGAATCGGGATGTCGCGCACCGGCGCCGGGTTCAGCTTCGCCCACCGCGCCTCGATACGCGGCAGCGCCGCGGCAAGGTCATCGAGCCTGCTGCCCACCGTGCCGAACTCGTAGCCGTATTCGTCGTAGTCGCGCTCAAACCAGCCGGAGCCGGTGCCGAAGATGAACCGGCCGCCGCTGATGTGGTCGATCGTGCGTGCCATGTCGGCCTGGAGGTCGGCGTTGCGGTAACTGTTGCAGTTCACCAGAGCGCCGAACTCGACGCGGCTGGTGAGCTCCGCCCACGACGCGAGCTCGGTCCACGACTCGAAGTGCTCGCCGTCCGGTTCGCCATACAGGGGGAAGAAGTGGTCCCAGTTGAACAGGATGTCGACACCCAAGTCTTCGAACCGGCGCACGGCATCCCGGATCTGGGGGTAGGTGGAGTGCTGGGGTTGAAGCTGGACACCGATGCGAACGGGGAAAGAGGTCATATTTCCACGCTACCCCCTCGGGTGGCGGGACTCTGCAACCTTGGCGGGGGAAGCTGGTGGTTGGCGGGGGAAGCTGCACCCTTGGCGGGGGAAGCTGGTGGTTGGCGGGAGTTGCTTCTCCCGCCGAGCGCATATTTCTCCCGCCGAGGGGCGCATTTCTCCCGCCGAGGGGCGCATTTCTCCCGCCGCTACCTGCCGAGGAACTTCTGCAGGCTCGCGAGCTCCTCGTCGCTCGGCCCGCCGGGCTGTGCTGCGCCGAGACCGAAGCCCGAACCCGCGGCAGACGCTTTAACCGGCGCCCCCGCGGCGAGGGCCGCATTCTCGGCCGCCCGCTTGGCTGGGTTACCCGAACGCGAGCCTTTCTTCTTCTGCTGCTGTTGCTTCGCGCCGCCAAACTTGGCGCCGGGAATGGGCCCCATGCCCGGCACTTGGGGCATGCCACCCTTGGCCACGGTCTTCATCATCTTGGCCGCCTGCTCGAACCGGTTGACGAGAGCGTTGACCTCTGTGACGGTGGATCCCGACCCCTTAGCGATGCGAACCCGCCGTGACCCGTTGAGTACCTTGGGCTGCTGCCGCTCCTGCAGCGTCATCGACTGAATGATGGCTTCGGTTCGCGTGATCTCGCGCTCGTCGAAGTTGTCGAGCTGTTCGCGCATGCCCTTGGCGCCGGGCAGCATCCCGAGCATGTTCTTGATGTTGCCCATGTTCTTGAGCTGCTGCATCTGGCCGAGAAAGTCGTCGAGCGTGAAGGTGTCGGTCGCGAACTTTTCCGCGACCTTGCGCGACTCGTCCTCGTCGAAGTTCTTCTGTGCTTGCTCGATGAGCGTGAGGATGTCGCCGAGGTCGAGGATGCGGCTGGCCATGCGATCGGGATAGAACGGCTCGAAGTCGCCCAGACCCTCGCCGGTGGAGGCGAACATGATCGGCCGGCCTGTGATGCTCGCCACAGACAGAGCGGCACCGCCGCGCGCATCGCCGTCGAGTTTGGTGAGCACCACCCCGGTAAAGTCGACACCCTCTTGGAACGCGCGCGCCGTCGCGACGGCGTCTTGACCGATCATGGCGTCGATGACGAACAACACCTCATCGGGATCGACGGCCTTTCGGATGTTGCTGGCCTGCTTCATGAGTTCGGCGTCAACGCCGAGGCGACCCGCCGTGTCGACGATGACGGTGTCGTACTGCTTGGTCTTGGCGTGTGCCAGTGCGTCTTTCGCGACCCTCACCGGATCGCCCTTGCCGTTGCCCGGCTCGGGGGCAAACACCGGCACCCCAGCCTGTTCGCCCACCACTTGAAGTTGGGTTACCGCGTTGGGTCGCTGGAGGTCCGCCGCGACGAGCACCGGGGTGTGACCCTCCTCTTTCAGCCATTTCGCGAGCTTGCCGGCGAGCGTGGTCTTGCCCGCTCCTTGGAGGCCGGCGAGCATGATGACGGTCGGCGGCTGCTTCGAAAACTGGATGCGTCGCGCTTCACCACCGAGGATCGACACGAGCTCGTCGTTGACGATTTGCACGACCTGCTGTGCGGGGTTGAGGGCCTTAGACACCTCGTCGCCGAGTGCTCGCTCACGTACCCGGCCGGTGAAGTCTTTCACTACCTCCAGGGCGACGTCGGCATCCAGCAGCGCGCGCCTGATCTCGCGAACTGTCGCATCGACATCCGCCGGGCTGAGCTTGCCCTTGCCGCGCAAGTTCTTGAATGTCTCGGCGAGACGGTCGGTGAGGTTTCCAAAGATGGCCATGGTGCAGCCAGTTTATGCGAGGCGCTCTCCACAGATTGCTCGGCCACCTCAGACTAGCTAATCTAGCTAGATCATGATGGTGAACGTACACGAAGCCAAGAGCCAGCTGTCCAAGTTGCTGGATGCCTCCCAGCGCGGGGAGGATGTGGTCGTCACGCGGCGCGGCGAGCGCTTTCGGATCATTCCGGCGCCCGCAGTCGATCGGACTCGTTGGTTCGGCGCCCTCAGGGGCACCGTTCCCAGCGATGAAGAGTGGGCGGCGGCCGATGCCGAGATCCTTGCGGACTTCGAGGCCAGCATCAATCGAGACGACGCCTGATGACCGTGCTGTTGGATACGGACGTGCTGCTCTGGTTTCTCTTCGATGATCGGCGGCTCGGATCGGTGGCCCACGCGACAATTGCCGATTCTGCATCCCTCGCGCTCTCCGACGCGTCGCGCTGGGAAATCTCGATAAAGATCGTGGTGGGGAAGATGGCGCCACATGCCGACCTGCCCCGAGCCATCCGCGGACTGGGAATCGTGCCATTAGGTATCACCGACCGCTACCTTGCGCGGCTCGAGACCCTACCCCTGCACCACCGCGACCCCTTCGACCGGATGATCGTGGCTCAGGCCCTCACCGACGACCTCACCGTACTCACGGCGGACTCCATGTTCGAGAAGTACGGCGTTCGGGTGGCGGATGCCCGGCAGTAGCGTTAAGGCATGCCCCTTATTGTGCCGTTCGGCGACCACACCCCGTCCACCGCCGACTCCGCCTGGGTCGCGCCGAACGCGACGCTAATCGGTGACGTAACGCTTCACGATCGCTCGAGCGTGTTCTACGGGGCTGTGCTGCGGGCCGATGTTGCGGCCATCACTGTCGGCGAACGAAGCAACCTGCAAGACAACGTCACCGTGCACTGCGACCGCGGCGTGCCCACGACAATCGGCTCCGGTGTGAGCGTGGGCCACGCGGTGACCCTGCACGGCTGCACGATAGAGAACGACTGCCTGATCGGCATGGGGGCAACTGTGCTCAACCATGCCGTCATTGGTGCGGGTTCACTCGTCGCGGCGGGAACGGTTGTGCTCGAAGGCACGATTGTGCCGCCGGGATCACTCATTGCAGGGGTTCCGGGCAAGGTGCGCCGCGTACTTACCGAAGACGAGCGGGCGGGCATCCGAGGTAATGCCGAAAGGTACCTCGGCTACACCGAAACGCATCGAGCAGCGAACGGCTAGCGAGCGTTTCTAGCCGGCGAGAAAGCGCAGAAGCAGAATCCCGCTGAGCGGCAGCACGGAGACGACAATCGCGAGCAATGAGTACACGCGGGAGCGGCCGCGAATCAGGTTGATGATTGCCATGATGAGGGCGGCCAGCACGAGAACTAGAGCGACGATGAAGACGATCTCGTAGGGCAACGCGCCGGAGCCGCTGCCATCGAGCGCCGCACTTATACCCGTGACGAATGAGCCGCCCAACGCTACGACTCCGATGACTGCGAGCACGAGCGGGAGCACGCCTCGAGCACTGTTCATAGTGCCTAGCCTAGGAGTCCATGAACGAAAACGTGCGGCGTGAACCCGGTCAGATCGTTGATGCCTTCGCCCTGACCGATCAGCTTGATCGGGATGCCCGTCTTCTCCTGAACCGCGAGCACGAAACCCCCCTTGGCCGAACCATCGAGCTTGGTGAGCACGAGACCGGTGACGCCCGCGTGCTCAATAAAGGCTTCGGCCTGCGCCAATCCGTTTTGGCCGGTCGTCGCGTCGAGCACCAGGAGCACCTCAGCAATCTCCACCTGCTTTTCGAGCACCCGGCGAATCTTTCCGAGC
>JBBQZJ010000084.1:0-8551 GCA_038207805.1 Actinomycetales bacterium
ATCCCGAAGGGGGATGTGCTCGGCACCTACGAGACCTATCTCGAAGCACAATCGGTGGTCGATCGCCTGTCAAAGGCCGATTTCGACGTGAAGCAGCTCGCGATTGTCGGTAACGACCTCAAGACGGTCGAACGCGTCACGGGAAAGCTCACCTACGGACGGGCGGCGCTCGCGGGAGCAGCAACCGGCGCGTGGCTCGGGCTGTTCACGGGCCTCATCCTTACCATTTTCGGGCCGGTAACGCCCGAGTCGATCGGCTTCGCCGGGGCCGCCCTGATCATCGGCGCGGGCTTCGGAATGATCTTTGGCATCGTGACCTACGCCCTCAACCGCCGCCGCAGGGACTTTACGTCAACCCATCAGGTCATCGCGAGCAACTATCAGATCATCATCGATCCCGAGTTGACCGCGAAGGCGCAACAGACCCTGCAAACGCACCCGGCCGAGTAGGCCCGAGCAGGTTCTCTAGCGCAGCCAGCGCTCCACCTCGTCGGCCGTGCGGGGGATGCCGCTGGACAGGTTCTCTGCGCCGGTCGAAGTCACCAGAATGTTGTCTTCGATCCGCACCCCGATGCCGCGGTACTCCTCGGGAACGCTGAGGTCATCGGGCTGAAAGTACAGACCGGGTTCGATCGTGAACACCATGCCCGGTTCCAGCGTGCCCTCGAGGTACAGTTCGCGGCGCGCGGCGGCGCAGTCGTGCACGTCGAGACCGAGGTGGTGACTGGTTCCGTGCACCATGTAGCGGCGGTGGTACTGGTGGGTCGGCTCGAGGGACTCCTCTGCCGTCACCGGAAGTAGTCCCCACTCTGCCGTGCGTGCCGCAATGACCGTCATCGCGGCGGCATGAATCTCGCGGAACTTGATTCCGGGCTTCACTATCGCGAACGCGGCATCCGCCGCATCGAGCACGGCGTCGTAGATGCGACGCTGTACCGGTGTGAACGTGCCGTTCACGGGCAACGTGCGGGTGATGTCGGCCGTGTAATAGCTCTCGAGCTCGATTCCCGCGTCGATGAGCACAAGATCACCGGGCACAACCGGGCCATCGTTGCGGGTCCAGTGCAGAATGCAGGCGTGCGGCCCGGATGCCGCAATCGTGTCGTACCCGACCGTGTTGCCCTCGGCGCGCGCACGACGGTTGAACGTGCCCTCGATGAGCCGTTCCCCTCGCGCGTGACTCACAATGGCCGAGAGGTCGCTGATAACGTCATCGAAGCCCTGCTTGGTGACGTCGACGGCAGTGCGCAACTCCTCGATTTCGAACTCGTCCTTGACGAGGCGAAGTTCGCTGAGATCGCGAGCGAGTTCCGCATCACCGTCGGTGTCGAGCACCTCGGTATCGGCGACGAGCAACAGCCGACGCCCGTCGAGCTGATCGGTGAGGTCGGGGTCTGCGTCGCGCACGACGAGGGTTGCCGCATCCGTGGCATCCAGGACGGCGTCGAGTGCGGCCAAGCCCTTCGTGGCCACCCCGAGGTCCGAAGCGACATGCTCTAGGGAGGGGCGAGGGCCGGTCCAGAACTCTCCGATCTCCGGATTGGCATAGAACTCGTCGGTATCGCGTCCCGCGGCCTCGCGGAAATACAGGGCGGCCTGGTGGCCGTCGGCGCTGGGCTCGAGCACCAGGACGCTGCCGGGGACCGAGTCAGAGCCCCAGCCAGTCAGCCACGCGAACGCCGAATGCGCGCGGTACGGGTAGTCGGTGTCGTTGGAGCGGGTCTTGGCCGCTCCCGCTGGAATGATGAGGCGCTTGCCGGGGTGCATCGCGGATATACGGCTGCGACGATCGGCAGCGAAAGCGGCCTGCTCGCGCGCCGACGGTGCGATGGCTGGGCGCTGGGCCCACTGAGACGCGATGTACTGGGTAAAGGTTTCGCTCACCGGGGTGGTCGAGCGGTTCGCTGTCGCGCGCGGAGTCGTGGAATCGGCCATGACCCTATTCTCAACCCACCGGCGCTAACTGCACGAGTATCGGCCGGTGGTCGCTTCCGTACCCGTCGTGAGACTCGATCACGCGCATCCCCGTTACTCTCCAGTTGGGGGTTGCCATGACGTGGTCGATCGATGCCCCGAGCAGGGCGGGAATGGCGGTTGGCCAGGTGCCGACCGCGGCGTTCTCGGAGGCGAGCGCGGCATCCACGCAGTTGCCCATCGTCGCTCCCGGCCCCTCGGCCAGACCGCCAAAGTGGTCGAGGGTTGCGTTGAAGTCTCCGACCAGAATCACATTGTCGCCCGAACAGGCGGCGGCCGCCCACCGCAGGTCGCTCTCCCAGCGCGGCATCACCGGCGGTAGCGGTGCGAGCGCGTGCACCGCGACGATCGTCGGTCCCGATCCATCGGCGGGCGTCGCGACAACCGACGGCAGTTGCGCGGTCGTTATTGCGGTCTCGTCGGTGTCATAGTCTCCGAGCGCGGCACTGATCAAGACCGTCGTCGATCGGGCTTTGGAGATTTCGTCGTATGCGAGCGTAAGAACTTGCATGGGGTACCCCGCACTCGCCATGATCGCGGCAATTTCGTCGCCAGCAGCACGCGAGGTTTCGGGGAGTGCGACCACGTCGGCGCCCGTCTCCAGTGCGAGCTGGGCGATGTTCGCGGTGCCGGGAGCTTCTCCGAGGGTGTTCCACGACAGCACCGTGATGGTTGCGTCAGTGGGTGTCTCGAACCCGACATTGCCGAATCCCCGGGTCGCGAGCACCGCGCCGTTGATCGCGGCGAACACGAGCAGGAGTGCGGCAAGGCCGGCGAGAAAGGATCGCACTGGTCGCGCGAGCAACGCAACAACGGTGAACCCCAGGGCGAGAATCAGGGCGACGACGATCGCGAGGCCGCGCAGGGAGACCACCTGAGCGGGGCCGAGCTGACGGGACATCGAAAAGAGCTGCGGCCACGCGAAAATAAGTAGCCCGGCGGCGATAGCGACTGTCACCAGCGCCGGAAGCAGTCGAGCAATCATTGTGCCGCAGTTTAGACCAATAGGCTTTGAGGATGTCCGTGCGCCCGATCGACCTGCACACGCACAGCTCCGTGTCGGACGGAACGGAGACGCCGACGCAACTGGTGCGCGCAGCAGTGGCAGCCGGGCTCGGCACTATTGCGATCACCGATCATGATTCGACAGCGGGCTGGCACGAGGCACTCACCGCGGCTGCCGGAACCGGTCTCACCGTCATCCCGGGCATGGAACTCAGCACGAACTACGGGCCGGCGAGCGTGCACATATTGGCTTTTCTTTTCGATCCGTCCAACGGCGAGCTCATCGCCGAGACAGCCCGAATCCGCGAGGGCCGCCTGCGCAGGGCGGAGCGGATCGTCGAGCGGATCGCTGCCGACTTCGACTTGACGTGGGATGACGTTCTCGCTGAGTCGTCCGATGGCTCGACGCTGGGCCGACCCCACATCGCCGACGCACTAGTGCGCAAGGGTGTGGTGCCCAATCGAACGGCGGCCTTCGAGAGCATCCTGCACTGGCGCGGCGGCTACTACGAGAAGTACTACGCACCGTCACCGCTGGAGGGTGTGCGGGCGATCGTCGCCGCGGGGGGAGTTCCCGTACTCGCCCACCCAGCGAGCTACGGAAAGTATCGGCCCATGGATGATGCAGTCATCCGACAACTCGCGAACGAGGGTCTGTTCGGGCTCGAACTCGATCACCGCGACAACACTGAGGAGGGCAAGACCCGCCTACGCAAGGTCGCCAAGAAGTACGGTTTGGAGATCACCGGGGCGAGCGACTATCACGGTGAGGGTAAGCCGAACCGTCTCGCCGAGAACACGACAACCCCCGAGGTGCTCGAAAAAATCATTGCCCGCGCAACGGGGTCGGTGCCGTTTCACGGCTGACACTTCAGCGTGAGAACAGTGGCACGAACGGCGAGTCGGGAGCGGTGAGTGACAGTAGCCCGGGCTGACAGGTGACACCGACCGTGGGAATGACGCTGAAGTCGAGCACCGGAATGTCCACGTCGGTGAGGGGATCGACCGGTGCCGGATCAGCGGAGGTCGCTGACCAGTTCGTAATGTCCATGAATCCCGCACTGTTGAGGGCCCAGTCACCGCTGCCTCCGGCACCCGAATGGACGCTTATCGGCAACGGTCCGACGCCGGGTACCTGCAACGTCCCGGTGGAAGTGATGTCAGTCTCAACCGCCATCAACCCGTCGGTGGTGAACTGCACCGTTTGGCTGCCGGACATCGCGAAATCAGTGATTGGGATGCCCAAACCAGTCATGAACGACTCAGCCTGGGCGGCGTAGTCGACAAGGTTCAGGGACCAAGGAGAGCCCGTAAAGCAGTCGGACCCGTCGGAAACCCCCGGTGCGGGATCGACCGCATCGGGATCGGGCCCGGGGGAGCCGGGCGAGCAGGCCGAGAGCAGCGCGACCGCGACAACCATGGCCGACGCGAGTCGAATTCGAGCAAGTGTTTTCACGGGGTTCTCCCTTATCGCTGATAGCCACTGTGCCACTACGACGTAGGAAACCTCAAGAAAGGTTGACGACTGTGCGGATACTCGCGCTCTAGGGGGCGTTCTCTAGGCTGCGGGCGGCGTGCTCGGTCGGCGCGTGCGGGTTCGGTTGCGACTGCGCCCCGGGCGGGAGTCCTGAGTGCGGGAGTCATCAGCGCGGGGTTGCTCGGTGCGAGATTGCTCGGCGCGGGGTTCGCCCGACGAGGAGGCGGTCTGCTGCCGGGGCTGGCTGTTCTGCTGACGCCCACCTCGCCCGCTGTTGCGGCCACCGCCGGCGCGGCCGCCATCGCGCGCACCGTCGCGGCCGCCATCGCGCCCGGCGGACCGGGTCGCGGGATCGCGAACCACAGGGGCGTGAGCACCCGGCAGGCGGCCCTTGGTACCCGCGGGGATATCGAGTTCGGCGTACAGGTGCGGGCTTGAGGAGTAGGTCTCCGTTGGTTCCGGTATTCCCATGACTAGCGCACGGTTGATGAGCGACCACTTGTGCATGTCGTCCCAGTCGACGAAGGTGACCGCGATGCCGGTCTTCCCGGCGCGGCCCGTGCGACCGGCGCGGTGCAAGTAGGTGTCGTGGTCCTCGGGGATGGTGTGATTGATTACGTGGGTGACGTCGTTGACGTCGATGCCGCGCGCCGCGACATCCGTGGCAATCAGGATGTCCTTCTTGCCCGCCTTGAATGCGGCCATCGCCCGTTCGCGCTGCTCCTGATTGAGGTCGCCGTGAACCGCCGCGGCATTAAACCCGCGGTCGCCAAGTTCTTCGACGAGCTTCGCTGCAGCGCGCTTCGTGCGCGTGAATACGACGGTCTTGCCGCGGCCCTCGGCCTGAAGAATGCGCGCGATGACCTCGTCTTTGTCCAGGCTATGCGCGCGATACACGACGTGCTTGATGTTGGCTTGGGTGAGACCCTCATCGGGGTCCGTGGCGCGAATGTGGATGGGGCGGTTCATGAAGCGTCGTGCGAGAGCAACGATCGGACCGGGCATTGTCGCGGAAAACAGCATGGTGTGCCGCGTCGGGCTGGTCTGCGAGAACAGCTTCTCGATGTCGGCTAGGAATCCGAGGTCGAGCATCTTGTCGGCCTCATCGAGAACCATGACCTTGACGTCTTTGAGGCTCAGTAGACGTTGGCTCGCCAAGTCGAGCAGGCGACCCGGTGTGCCCACAACAACCTGGGCGCCCGCCTTGAGTTCGTCGACCTGTCCCTCATAGGCTTTGCCGCCGTAGATTGCCGCGATCTTGGTGGATCGATTGGATGCAGCGAGCACGAGGTCTTCGGCTACCTGCACGCAGAGTTCCCGGGTGGGCACGACGACGAGCGCCTTGACGCCGGGCTCGGGATGCATCCCCAGTGCTTGGAGGAGGGGAAGCCCGAATCCCAGCGTCTTACCGGTACCCGTCTTTGCTTGGCCAATGATGTCCTGACCGGAGAGCCCCATCGGGATTGTCTGCTCCTGAATCGGGAACGGTTCGATGATGCCCTTGGTTGCGAGAGCATCGACCATGTCTTGCTCAATACCTAAATCTGAAAATGTCACTATGACGATGCCCTAACGGAAATGCGGAGGTACGCCCGCTTCTTCCCGGGGCGCAGGACCCTCGCCAGAATGGAGGGTATGGCTAAAGTTTAGCCGGTCTGGCTGCACTATTCCCGCAGGCGCGGCAACGGTCACCTAAGCTTGCGTCGTGGTCAAGTGGTTCTCGCGTTCATCAAGGCGCATCGAAGTTCCACGGCTACGTTCTCGTTCCGACGATCAGGTACCCAACCGGGTAGAGCTCGTGGAGCTTACTCCGCCTCTGACCGAGTACCTCGGCCGCGCGGCATACGTTCAGCTCATGCTGTTCGAAAACCTTTCGCGTGCGCTATCGAGCGCCCCAACAACGTCGTCAAAAGTCGCGATTGGGCCGGCCGTTCAGCTGGCGATTTCCAAGCACCGAAAGCTCGCCGACGAGATCACCCGGGCGGGCGGAACCGTTGCGGCGGCGATGGATCCGTATACCGCCGAGGTTGACCTGTTCGAGCGCGCCACTCAGGGTGCCGACTGGTTCGAGACCTTGATGACCTGTTATCTCACCTCGGGATTTCTTGACGATTTCTTTGCCAGGCTCGCCGCGGGTCTGCCGGCCGAGTCCTCAAGCCGAATCATTGGCATTTATCACTCCGGCACCGCCGAGCCCATGCTAGCCCAGCAACTACACGAGGCCATCCAGGCTAATCCGCGGCTGGCATCCCGTCTCGCGATGTGGGGTCGTCGGCTCGTGGGCGATACGCTGCTGCTCGCGCGTGCGTCGCTCACTTGGGGCGAAAATCACCGTTCCGACGAGGACAGAGCCGAACCGGTTTTCACCGAGCTCATCGCGGCGCACACGCGTCGAATGGACGGGTTAGGCCTTACCGCCTGAGAGCTCGGCGAACATCCGCGCGTCAGCGTTACTACGACGCTGAGGCAGTCGAAGTGCGGCAACGACGGCGACGAGTGCCGCCGCTGACAGGCTCGCCACCCAGATCCAGGTGCCGTCAAATGTCAGGCCGATCCACAGCAGCGCGACCCAGACGATTGCAGTCGCGGCCGCGCTCAGCGCCGGTAGCAGGAGCAAACCGTAGGTTCCGCGGCTGGGTAGCGTGTAGCGGATGATGAGGCCGATTCCCGCTCCGATTACCGTCACGAAGAGCAGTTCCATGGGCTTAGGCCACGAACCCGATGCGGCGCGACGACTCGGAGCCGACCTCTAAGTAAGCCAGGGACGCGGTAGGAACAATGTAGAGCTTGCCCTTGTCGTCGTTGAGGCTCACGAACTTTGCGTCCGAGTTGAGCGCCGTCATGACGATCTTTTCTATCTCCGCGGGAGTCTGCTTCGACTCGAAGGTGATCTCACGGGGGGTGTTGGCTATGCCGATACGAATGTCCACGAATGAAAGATTACGACACAACCCACTCGACAGTTTCGACGTTCTCTGTCAGCGCAGCCCATTACCGTGGAGCCCGTGACCTTTCCCCGATTTGATAGCGCCCCGGTGGCGCCGGTCACCGTCACGCTGGATGCCTCGCAGGCCGCGGTCGTCGACCTCCCCGACGAGGCCTCGGCCGCGATTATCGGGGCCCCAGGAACCGGCAAGACCACAACGCTCAGTGAGGTTGTGGCGGATCGGGTCCTCGGTCGAGAGTGGGGCGTCGACGCGGTACTGGCGCTCACCACTTCTCGCGTCGCGGCCACCCGGTTGCGCGACAGGATCGCACTGCGCCTCGCTATCCCGTCTACGGGGCCGATGGCGCGCTCGGTCAATTCGCTTGCTTTCGAGATTGTGCGAGATGCGTCTCGGATCGCGGGCGCATCGCCGCCGCGGTTGGTCAGCGGAGCCGAACAGGATGTCGAGCTTGCCGCGCTCCTCGAAGGTCACCTCGCGGAGGCAACCGGCCCGGATTGGCCCGAGCATCTGGGGCCGGATGTGCGGCGGCTTCGCACGTTCCGCACCGAGCTGCGCGAATTGATGACCAGAGCGACAGAATATGACGTCGGCCCGCGGGAGCTGCGCCGGCTCGGGATCACGCACGGTCACCCGGAGTGGATGGCGGCGGCCGACGTCATCGAGGAGTACCAGCAGGTTCTCGCGTATCGCTCCGAGACCCGCTTCGATCAGGCCGAACTGACTCGCTATGCCGTCGCAGCGATTGACCGCGGCGAGCTAGGTGAGCGGGTATCGGCGTTGCGGCTCGTTGTCGTCGATGACCTCCAAGAGGCGACGGAGACGACGCTAGCCCTCCTGCGGTCGCTCACAGCTCGCGGCATCAGCGTGATCGCGTTTGGTGATCCGGATGTCGCAGCCAACGCCTTCCGAGGCGGCGAGCCCGACGCACTGGGCAGGCTGGCGGCGGTGCTCGAACGGCCCGAATTGCGCACAATGATGCTCTCCACCTGCCACCGTCAGGGCCGAGCGCTTCGCGCGCTCACGGCGTCGGTCACGGAGCGCATCGGTACCGCTGCTGCTGGCAAGCAACGGGTAGTGGCGACTGCGGGCACTGATGGTACGGTTCCGCTCGCACTGGTCGAGGCGCCGAGTCCGGCCCGGGAATGGT
>JBBQZJ010000085.1:0-8440 GCA_038207805.1 Actinomycetales bacterium
GTGAACGATGGCGATCACCAACTACGAGCGGGTCGGCAAGGCGCTCGATCTCCTCCGGGATGGCCTGTATCCGTTCGTCCAGCGCGAGCTCCAGGCAAAGCTCGGAAAGTACTGGATCACCGAGGCCACCGCCGGCTGGCGTAACGAGCTGACCTGGCCGGCCGATCAGGACGAGCCCCGCCTGGACGTAGCCGCCCTGCTGCATCTGATGTGGGACCAGTGGAACGCCGTCTTCCGCAACACCCTCGGCTTTGCCGAGCGTAGCCTGGTCAGCGAGCTGCGCGACCACCGCAACAAGTGGGCACACCAGCAGGCGTTCTCCGGCGACGACGCCGACCGGGCGCTCGACTCGGCAGCCCGGCTCCTGACATCGATCTCGGCGCCCCAAGCCGACGAGATCAAGAAGATGAAGATGGAGCTACGGCGCCTGATCTTCGACGAGCAGATGCGCGTCGAGCGGCGACGCGGGTCCGGCACGGCTATCGAGAGCCAGGCGACCGGCGCCCTCACGCCCTGGCGCGAAGTGGTCACCCCTCATAAGGATGTCGCCAGCGGCCGCTACCAGCAGGCCGAGTTCGCCGCCGATCTCTGGCAGGTGCACATCGGCGAGGGCGTGGACGAGTACCGCACGCCCACCGAATTCTTTCGCCGCACCTACCTTACCGCCAGCCTGCGTCAGCTCTTGAGCGGCGCCGCGCGCCGGCTGGCCGGCCAGGGCGGCGATCCGGTGGTGCAGCTCCAGACCAACTTCGGCGGCGGCAAGACCCACTCGATGCTGGCGCTCTATCACCTGTTCTCAGGCGCGACGCCCGGCGAGCTGCTCGGCATCGACGAGGTGCTGAAGGACGCCGAGGTCGAGGTGCTGCCGAGGGTCAACCGAGTCGTGCTGGTCGGCAACAAGATCTCGCCTGGCAACCCGGTCGCCAAGGCTGACGGCACGGTCGTCAGGACGCTCTGGGGTGAGCTCGCCTGGCAGCTCGGTGAGGCGGCGGGCGGCATCACCGAGGCCCGGCGGGCGTTCGAGCGGGTTCGCGCCGACGACGAGCGAGCTACCAGCCCCGGCGACATTCTGCGCGAGTTGATGAACACCTACGGACCGTCGCTGATCCTGATCGACGAATGGGTGGCGTACGCGCGCCAGCTCCACGACGGGTCGGAGCTTCCCGCCGGGAGCTTCGAGACCCACTTCACGTTCGCCCAGGTACTCACCGAGTCGGCCAAGCTGGCGAAGCAGTGCCTGCTGGTCATCAGCTTGCCGGCTTCCGACACGACCGCTTCGCCCCACGCCCAGGGCAACAACGAGGAGGTCGGAGGCCAGCGCGGGCAGGCCGCCCTGGACCGGTTGCGCAACGCCGTCGGTCGAGTCGAGTCCTCGTGGCGCCCGGCCAGCGCCGAGGAGGGCTTCGAGATCGTCCGTCGACGACTCTTCGAGCCGATGGTGGAGCGCCCGCAGTTCGTGGCCCGCGACTCCGTCGCCCGCTCCTTCTTCGACCTGTACCGCACCCAGCAGCAGGAGTTTCCGCCGGAGTGCCGCGACTCGGAGTACGAGCAGCGGTTGAAGGCGGCCTACCCGATCCACCCGGAGGTCTTCGATCGCCTGTATGCCGACTGGTCGACGCTGGTGAAGTTCCAGCGGACGCGGGGGGTTCTGCGCCTGATGGCGGCGGTGATCCACAGCCTCTGGGAGAAGGGCGACCGCAACCCACTGATCCTCCCGGCGAACATCCCCATCGACGACCCGCGTGTCCAGTTCGAGCTGACCCGCTATCTCTCCGACAACTGGGTGCCAGTCATCGAGAAAGATGTGGACGGCCCGAACGCATTGCCGCTGCGCCTCGATGGCGACGTGCCCAACCTGGGCAAGCTCTCAGCTTGTCGACGTGTGGCGCGGACGGTCTACTTAGGATCGGCGCCGACGATGGCAGCCGCCAACCAGGGGCTCGAGGATCGGCGCGTCAAGCTTGGCTGTGTGATGCCCGGTGAGTCGCCGGCGATCTTCGGCGATGCACTGCGGCGTTTGAGCACGGCGGCCACCTACCTCTACCAGGACGGGTCACGGTACTGGTACTCGACCCAGCCAACGGTGACGAAGATCGCCGAGGATCGGGCCGAGCAACTGAAAAGAAACCCTGACCCGGTGCTCCAGGAGCTGGACAAGCGCATCCGAGCCAACCTGCGCCAGACTGGCGACTTCGGCCGCGTCCATCCGATGCCGCGCTCCGGCCAGGACGTCCCGGACGACCTGGATGCCCGGCTCGTGGTCCTCAGCAGCGAGCACCCGTACAGCAGAGCGCCGGGCAACGGCGCCGAGACCGTCGCGAAGGCGATCTTCGAGTCGCGCGGCAACGCACCACGACTATTCCGAAATGCTTTGGTGTTCCTGGCGGCAGATCAGACCCGTCTTCAGGACCTGGACGAGGCGGTTCGCCGCTTCCTCGCCTGGGAGTCGATCCTGGACGAGCAGGACACGCTAAACTTGACGCCGCACCAGGTGCGCCAGGCGCAGACCCAGCAGAAGTCGGCTGATGGTGCCGTGACGGCCCGGCTGCCGGAGGCGTACCAGTGGCTGCTGGTGCCAATCCAGACATCACCCCAGGCGGCGGTGGAATGGCAGTCGATCCGCCTGACGGGATCGGATGCGCTCGCGGTCCGTGCCAGCAAGAAGCTGCGGAACGACGAGCTGCTGGTGACGGCGCTGGCCGGGACGCGCCTGTGCATGGAGCTTGATCGCGTGCCACTCTGGCGCGGCGATCACGTCGCCGTCAAGCAACTCCTTGAGGATTTTGGCCGCTATCTCTACCTGCCACGGGTGAAGGACTCCGCCGTAGTGGTCGGCGCTGTACGAGATGGCCTCGGACTCCTGACCTGGAGAAGCGACTCGTTCGGATACGCCGACGAGTGGGACGAGGCCGCCGAGCGCTATCGGGGACTGCGCGGTGGTCAACTCGTCAACGTATCGGACGAGAACGTGTCCGGACTGCTTGTGCGACCCGAGGCAGTCAGACGGCAAGAAGAGGCCGAGACGCCACCTGCGCCGACCCTCACGCCCGGAAAAGGCAATGGGAGAGGGAGTGGCAGCACGGGCTGGACGGGCGGTGGCGGAACAGGAAGCGGCGCCACGACTACTACGCACACGTCGCCGGTACCCAGCCAGGCAACCGCGCCGACACGGTTTCACGGCACGGTGTCGCTCGATCCAACTCGAGTCGGGCGAGATGCCGGGCGCATCGCCGAGGAGCTAATCGCGCACCTGGCCGGGCTCGTCGGCTCAACAGTGCGCGTGACGCTCGAGATCGAGGCCAAGATGCCCGGCGGCTTTCCGGAGAATGTCGTCCGCACTGTCACCGAGAACGGGAGAACCTTGAAGTTCACCAACCAGGGTTTCGAGACCGAGTAGCTTCCCATCGCATGTCAGTGGTCGCCGACTGCGGCTATCGTTGATGACGATCACAAGCCGGGCAAATCGGCGCCTCGTCGTCCGCTGACACGTAGTCGTCTTGTCCGAGTCCGATGCCGGCGGAGACGTTTTCACCAGTAAGGATCTGCTGCGCGGTCGCGGTGAGGCGCTCCTCTGTCATCCCATACATGGCGCCACGAGCACCCTCAAACTGACAATTGACGGCGGCGTACGCTTGGCCGACTGCCAACGCCGCTTCGATGTCACGTTTGGTCGCACGGCCGACGCCTTCAGATCCGAGTCGCCCTAGCTTATGGATTAGTCCCGCAGTGCACCAATCTCCCGCCCCGGCCGAGTCGCGTACCGCCTCCACCTCGAATGGAGGCACGAATGTCCACTCTGTCGAGCAATCGGAGAGCCGGCTACGATACTGAAGGCCGGCGGCACCCAGCGTCTGCACCTCAAGTAACGGGCCACTGTCTCTGTTTGCAACCTCAAGCGGCGGCAGCCTGTCGTGCGAGTACTTCACGATATGAGCGATGCCGAGCGCCTCGGCGAAGAGGGACTCGTCGCCAACACCGGATGGCTCGAACACAACCATCGCGCCGTGCTTAGCACTGGCCTCGGCGAGGATGAGCGCCCCGCGTGAGAGGCGATCCAGGAAGAATACCTGTGGAGCGGTCATTCGAGCCGCAATCTGCCGAGCCTCAGTGGCAATGACGGCGCGATAGCGTGGAAGCCATGTACCGCAGTTTGGGCAGGTCCAGGTGTACCGATGGCGTGCCGCCCCTTCAGCATCACGGTAGTTGCGCTGCACGACGATCGGTGTGTGAGGTCCTGATCCGGTTTGGGCGAAGTCCAGATGTACACGCCATCGACGGAGATCGCGCCGGACACATTCCCCGGCCCGATCACCATTCAAGCGAGCAACCGGATAAGCACGCCACCCCAGATAGCTGAGGATAGTCAGGACATTGCCACAGGTTCCCCCGGCCCAGCGATCCCTACGTAGCTTCCCGTGTATGTCAATGATGATATCCAAGGCAACAAGCCCGGTTCCCATCACAACGGGGACGACGGGCGAAGGACCAAGGTCATGCTTGTTCTTCGCGGCACTCATGGGCAGAGCTGATCTCGCTGCGTTGTCTCCAGGTCTTGACAAGGGTCAGCCTCTCCCCGCAGCCAGAGATGTACCAGGTCGCCGTGCATAGTCCGCGTCGTGTCGAGAGCAGGCAGATCAACAATAAACCCGATGGGCTCGACGTAGACCACCGGGAGATCGCGCTCAATGGCAGCGAGCAGAGCACCCAGCGCGAGCACCTTGCTTCCGACTGGCGAGAGCACCACGAGCGATCCACCGATGCCGTCGAACACACGTCGCCGCTTCTCATGAATCTTCAGGATCGTTCGGTACAGGTCGAGTGGCAGCTTCTCGTCCGCGTGAATGATGTCCCGGGCGTCTACTTGCCAGGTGCTCTCAAACTCGATTCCGAAATCGTCCGTGAGCTCGTCACCAACGCGCGGCGTAGTTGAAGGAAACGGTAAGATTGGAGCGACCTCGTCGGGCCGCACGAATGCATGAATGCTGCCCAGGGTAGTACGGACTCCATGGGCCAACTGGGGGAGCCAGAGCTTCGCCGCCTCAAAGTTGTGGTCGAGCCCCAGATCTCCCTTGAATCCGGCCATGGTCTCGACTGAGTCGCTCGATATCGCCGTGATCGCACGATCCGTGGCCGGCTCGTCAACAACCACGAGGTGTAGGTTGACGGACCCATCTCCCAAGTCCAGTTCGGCTAGCAGGTAGCGAACGATAGGGAATACGATACCGATGGACAACGCGCTCGCGTCCAGGATGATGTCCGTAGCGCCACTCAGGTCCAGATTGCGAACGGCCCGTACCGCCTCACGCCCTCCTGTGATGGCCATGCTCCCGGAAGCGAAGATGCGAATTGGTTCTAGCTGAATATCACGGACCAGTCTCGTTATCTCGACGGCGTTTTCTTCAGCACGTCGTGCGTGGTCCTTCACCGGGTTCGGTCGATCTTCCTGAAAGAATAATCCTCTCACACGTCCGGCAGCAGCAGCGCCCACGAGTTCGCTCATGACGACAGATCTTGGATCGAACCCGGCCCCACCGATGAGCAGAACTTGGCGGTGCGACTCGCCTAGAAAAAGCTCGAAGAAGTCACGGGCTTCAGCCCCACGGTGACGGATGCAATGGGCCCACCGCGCGCCTCGGATCACGAGGCAGACTCCGCCATCGCTGCGAGTTCGCGAGTATCACCTTCGACAAAGCCCCCTCGCTTAAGAGTCAGTCCATGGTGCAAAAGAGCCATGCCTCCGAGCTCCAGCAGGCACCACTCGCGGCCTTTGCAGGGGTATCGGGGCACCAGGGAGAATGCATTGTAGGCAATACCGTAGTGGAGAACCCGACCCAGATCAGGATGTTCGCTGGCGAGTCGGTCAAATTCCTGTTGGGGGACGCCATAGGCGTTCGCACCTGCGCCAAGCGACGCATTCGGCTTCAACGAGATTGCCAGGCAACGCGCGGCGATTGCCGAAACAAGCTGTCCCACTAGCCCGCAATCGGGAAAGTTCCAATCTCGAATGACCTCTCCTGCCTTGCGGCGGAGAAGACGATTCTGGGTCGCAGAATCCAAGGAGGGGCTCTGCGACCGAGTAATTCGGGTAGCAGAAGCCTCCACCAATACGGCTGCCAAGTGAAGGAATTGCTCAGCATTCTCGGAGCTTGCGTCACAGAGGTTGTCGATGCCAAAAAAGTACGGTCGGTCAGCATGATGCAACAGATGAAGGCTAGCGCCGTCAGCGATCGTGGTGTCTGCCACTAACGGCTTAGGCGGCTCTGGGTCCTCCTCCTCGAAGAGGGACCGCTGGGGGGTCCGGATGATGTACCGGTTCATTAAGATCGACAGCATAGCGTTTCGAACGTCTTCCGTCGGCCCGCCGCCTCGAGCTCGGTATCGCGTGACCTCGTCGCTGAGCGCAAGAAAGCGCGCTTCTGGGATCGCCTGCTCGTGCTTCAGCGTCTGAATCGACGCCTCAAGGGCTTGTCGCCGTGATGCCGTTATGGATGTAGGATCTGTACTGAGGAGATCTGACAGATTTTCGAGGCCACGATCACGAAAGAGCGGCATCTGACGC
Organism: Actinomycetales bacterium; assembly: GCA_038207805.1. Taxonomy (GTDB): domain Bacteria; phylum Actinomycetota; class Actinomycetes; order Actinomycetales; family Microbacteriaceae; genus Rhodoglobus. The sequence goes on from JBBQZJ010000085.1 coordinate 6,560, forward strand.
AAGTAGCGCTTCGCCATGTCCTTGGCCATGCGTCGAAACGCTGTTCGGTTTAGGCGCCGCTCGTCCAGACTGCTCTGAAGCAGAACTTCGGTGGTGGTCCGTTCCGATGTGACCCCGGGCAGGGGCGGAGAATTGTCTCGCTCCTCCGTGTAAGCCGCCAACGATTCTTCCGGGTGCATCACATCCAAACGCGTCAATACCCAACGAGACACCCGGAGCTCGCGTCGTTGCAGCCAGCGTTCCAGGCCGCGGAACTGCGCTGGGTGTAGCGTGTGCGCATCATCGAGAATCACGAGAGGAAGCAGGTCGACTCGGACTGGACCATCCGGGGACTCGAACTCCACGCTGACGCGCTCGATCACGTCGAATGGACGGTATGCGTCGGTCGCATCAGTGTCCAACCGATTGATTGGGGGTGCAACTAGCGCGCCCACGATTCGATAGAGTGAGGACTCGACGGCTCTAGCCCGGGCAACGACAGCGACAGCTTCGGTGCCGCCGATTGCCTCTGCAGCGGCGTCGGCACCACTGCGGGGGACAATCCGCACCATCGAGGTGTTGACGCCAGCTCGCTCAAGGTTCCGAAACCAGCCTAGAACGGCTCGAGCTTGGATGAGCGCCGTCATGAGTGCCAACTTGAGATCGTCCGGGTAAGGAAACTCCCAGAAGTCGCGATAGTCGGTTTCGAGCGCAAGACGGCAGCCAAGCACTGACGGAATTGACTTATGAATCGCCCCGCTGTCTGCGAGGGCCGACAGCAACGACGTATGCGCAGCGATATTTGCATTCCGAAGCAGCGCAGCCAACGTCGGAAACTCGAATAGCCGGCCCATCGTGGTCTTGCCACTGCCCGGTGTGCCACGTACAAGCACGAGGCGGTCAAGGAGCGATCCCCTCTCCCCATGGGGGACGAGAAAATGCCGCACCGGCTCCGGACTGACGATTGCAAGAAATGCCTCTTCGTCCCGGAGAAACTCGGTCGCTCGTCGCTGGAAGGGATTCTCCATCGGTCGCTCCTTCGCTACGAGTGGCGCTGACGACGCCTAAACAGAGGGCGCATCGCGTGGACACCGGCGCCTCCCTCCGTCTCAGCCCACAGCAACGCTACCGTGTTGTTGGGAGCATTGTGTTCCAGGATGAGTGGCAGCGCGCACTTCCCGAACCCCAGCCGGCCGTCCTCGCCTCCGAGCCGCATATGGTCTGTCTCGAGGATCGGATCGTAGTAGCGCTGAATCAGATCCATAAAGCCACCAAACCGTTGTTCGTCAATTGGCAGGTCTGGCGGCAAAACCATCCCGTACGTGAAATCCACGTCGCTGAACCATGCCTCGGTTCCGCGCGAGGTGATCGCGTTGGCCTGAGTCTGGAGTACCTTGGAATATGCTCGATGCGTGGCCAGGTGATGATGTACACGCAGCGACCAGTCCGACGAGAAATGCGTTTCAGCAATCCCTCGCGAGTCGTCCCAGAATCTGACGAGGCGACCATCCCAAACGCCCTCGCTCTCGTTGCGGAGGAGCGTTGTTCCGGTGGCGATGAAGTCGTCCAGTAGGTAGACACACTCGAACCGAGCGTCCGATTCGTTTACATCTCTTCGCAGCTTTCTGAGCAGGTCATTCCACTTGCTGTCATTGACCTGCGCCGCACCCACCACCTGTTCGTTGCTGACAACACCCACATTCGCTCGAAAAAGGTGTCAATCCGAGCGCCGTCGCTGAGCCCGAGGAACAGCGTCTTTCGCAACAGCTTCTTAATTGCTTGGGCCGACTCGGGTCGCGCCCAGACGAGATAGGTGGGAATGGCAAGGCGTCGTGCTACCGTACGAACAAGCCATGGCTCGACAGTTTCGGGATAGAACAACTCGACGAGATGCTCCATCTC
>JBBQZJ010000086.1:0-8413 GCA_038207805.1 Actinomycetales bacterium
ACCAGAGACTCGCTGCCATTCGCGTCACGCACCGACTCTTCGCCGGCGTCGAAGATACGCACGATCGTGGGATGTGCCATCTTGGCCGCGTCTTGCGCTTCGCGGCGAAAGCGCGTTCGGAACGCCGGATCGTTGGCCAGGGCGGGCTTGAGCAGCTTGACCGCAACCCGACGGCCGAGGCGGGTGTCGGTACCCACCCGCACGTCGGCCATGCCACCGCGACCGATCAACTCACCGAGTTCGTATCGCCCTGCGAGTAGACGAACGCCCTGCGCCACGCCTTCGCTCACGTGCTGTCTCCCCGCTTAGGAACCCAAAATATCTCTGTCGAGTGTACCTGCAGACCCTGAGACGAGGCGTCAGTTGACTTGGATGCTCGTCTGGTCCGATACGACCGACTCGAAGTCCGTGCACAGTGCCGTGTACGCAATCGTGGTCGTGCCGGGGTCTCCCAGTGTGATTTCCAGACTGGTTGCTGATGCCGAGACCGGGTTGCCGACCGCGGCTGTTCCATTGGCGATCTGAAAGTTGAACCCGTTGTGCGGATGGCCCGCTGGGCATCCGCTGTAACTGGGCCACGTGACGGTGAGAGTTTGTCCCGACAACCACGGACCGGCGGGCGCGGTGACTGCGGTCGGCTTGGTCGCAACCGGCGGCGGAATCTCGGAGTAGAAGTTCACCGTGATGGTTTCGCCCTTGCGCACATTGCCCTTGGGGTTGGCACTGTACGCCAGACCCACCTGATCCTCGGTGGGCGCAACGAGTCCGTCCCTTGGATCGAGCACCAACCCCAGGTCAGTGAGGTACGCCTGCACGACATCCTTGGTTCGTCCGATGATCTCGGTCTCGTCGAGGAACACCCTGTCGCTTGTCGCGGTCGGCGACGGCACTGTCCGGGTCGGGGAACTCGCCGGCGCGCTGGAGGTGGCGCTGCCGCCCCCACTGGGGTTCGCCACCAAGGCGATGATGGTGCCGATCAGAACGACAGCGAGCAACGAGATGAGGGCCACAAGGGGCCACGTCCAGGGATTGCGGCGGCGTTCCTCGGGCATCGTCGGGGTGTCGACGGGCCCGTTGAGCGGGAGAACCCTCGTGGATTGGGTGGGATTCTGTCCGTAGTTTGGTCCGACCGTGGCCGCGAGGGAGCCGGTGCCCACAATTCCGGGGACGGCCGCCGCCGCAGCGGCGACATCCCCTCGGCGCAACGACTGGGCGGCACGAGCCAGGTGAGCGGCTGTCGCGGGTCGATCGGACGGGCTCTTCGCGATACACGAGTACACGAGGTTACGAACGGGCTCGGCGACCGTGACCGCGAGTTCGGGCGGTGTCTCATTGATCTGTGCCATCGCGATCGCGACCTGAGATTCGCCGGTGAACGGGCGACGGCCAGCCAGCATTTCGTAGGCCACGATACCGAGCGAGTAGATGTCGGTGCTCGGCGATGCAGAGTGGCCACTGGCCTGTTCGGGCGAGAGGTACTGCACGGTACCCATGACCTGGCCCGTCGCAGTTAGCGGCACTTGGTCCGCGATGCGTGCGATGCCGAAGTCGGTTATCTTGACCCGGCCTTCGGGGGTGATGAGGAGGTTACCCGGCTTGATGTCGCGGTGCACTAGGCCCGCCGCGTGCGCTGCCTGAAGTGCTGACGCCGTCTGCGCGACAATGTCGAGCACGCGGTCGGTCGGAAGCACACGCTCCCGCTCAATGATTGCGCTCAGCGCCTCGCCCGGCACAAGTTCCATGACGAGGTAGGCACTGCCATCTTCCTCGCCATAGTCGAAAACGTTTGCGATGCCCTCGTGGTTGACCAGCGCAGCGTGGCGGGCTTCGGCGCGGAAACGCTCCAAGAATCCGGGATCGCCGAGATACTCATCCTTCAGGATCTTGATCGCGATTGTGCGTCCGATGACGAGGTCGGTGGCTTGCCAGACCTCACCCATTCCGCCAATCGCGACGCGACTGGACAGCTGGTATCTGCCTCCGAAGGTGAGCCCGCTGGTGGGTCTCATCTGAATAGCACCGCCTCTAGCACTCTCTTTGCGATTGGAGCGGCGATGGTGTTTCCGACCCCGGACTGTCCTAGCCCGGCGCCGTTCTGCACAACCACCGCAACGGCAATCTGTGGGTCGTTGGCGGGGGCAAATCCGGTGAACCAAAGGGTGTATGGATCACCCTCGCCGTTCTCAGCTGTACCGGTCTTACCCGCGACCTCGACTCCGTCTATTGTGGCATTACTCGCTGCACCATTGCTCACGTTAGCGACCATCATCTGGGTGAGTTGGGCGGCGGTCGTAGCGCTCATCGGCTGACTGTAGAGGCTCGGTTGCATGGATTGCAGCACTGTCAGGTTCGAGGAGGTAATCGATTCGACCAGTGTCGGGTTCATGAGGGCTCCGCCGTTGGCGATCGCCATCGACACCATGGCCATTTGAAGCGGGGATGCGCGAACGCTGGACTGACCGAAGGCAGAAAGCATGGTCTGCGGAACGTCGAGCGCCCGCGGGTACGTGCTCGGAGTTGAGTCGAGCGGAACGGCGACGCTCGAGTTGAATCCGAACTTCGCCGCCTGATCGAGAATCGCCCTGGTTCCGATCGACTGCCCGAGTTCCGCAAACGGGATGTTGCAGCTGAGTCGCAGAGCCGTTGCGATCGACACTGTCGCGGTGCCACCGCAGTTGTCTCCACCCGAGTTCGTAATCACCGAACTGCTTTGCGGCAATTGCAGCTGCGATGGATTGGGGAACTCGCTGTCCGGGGTGAGTCCGCCTTCGAGCGCGGCGGCGGCAACCACCAGCTTGAAGGTCGACCCTGGCGGGTCGAGCGGGCCGGCGAGGGTTCGGTTGTAGAGCGGACCCGACGGGTCGGCGAGCAACTCGTTGTAGCGGGCGATCACCTGATCCGTGTCGTGGCCCGCAAGCTCGTTGGGATCAAAAGCCGGCTTGGACACCATGGCCAGAATCGCACCCGTCTTGGGATTGATCGCGATCACAGCGCCCTGGTAGTCGCCCAGCGCATCCCACGCCGCCTGTTGTACGACGGGGTCGATGGTCAGTTCGACCGCCGCTCCCTTCGGGTTCTGGCCGGTCACGATCGCGTTGACCTGGTCAAGAAACTGCGAGTTAGACGTTCCGCTGAGAAAGTCGCTATCGGTGCCCTCGATACCGGTATTGCCTTGGTTGAGAGTGAAATAGCCGGTTACCGCGGAGTACAGCGGGCCGGCCGGGTAGGTGCGCAAGAACTTGTACTCGTCGTCAACGGGCACGGAGACCGCGATGGGTGACCCGTCGACGAGGATGGGGCCGCGCTCGGCGGAATAGCTCGCGTACAGCGTGCGGGAGTTGCGATTGTCGGCACGAAGCTCGTCTGCCGCGACCACCTGAATCACGGTGCTCGACGTGAACAGGGCGATGAACATCAGCAAAACGACAAAGCTGACCCTCGTGAGTTCCTTGTTCACTGGCCCACCACCAGTCGGTTTTCCGCAAGGGGGTCGACGACGAGTCTGGGCTGGTTTCGCACGCTGTCCGAGAGCCGAAGCAGCAGGGCGGCGATGATCCAGTTTGCGACTAGGGATGATCCGCCCGCCGCGAGGAACGGGGTCGTGAGGCCAGTCAGCGGGATGACGCGAGTGACTCCGCCGATTACGACGAAAACTTGGAGGGCGATGGCGAACGAAAGCCCTACCCCCAACAGTCGCCCAAAGTCATCCTGTCCCGCGAAACCGATCCGGAAGCCTCGGGAGACGAACAACAGATAGAGGCCGAGGATCGCGAATAGTCCGATCAGGCCCAGCTCCTCGCCGAGCGCCGAGATGATGTAGTCGCTCTCGGCCAGCGGCGTGATGTCGGGGTTACCCTCCCCGAGCCCGGTACCGATAAGGCCGCCATCGGCGAGGCCGAATAGTCCCTGCACAAGTTGGTAGCTACCACCTTCGGCGTCGTACAGGGAGGGGTTGAAGGCATCCAACCAAGCGCTGACCCGACCGCCAACGTAACTGAGGGTCTGGCTCGCAACCACCGCACCGATCAAAAACATACTGAGGCCCAGCACGATCCAGCTCGACCGACCGGTGGCAACGTACAACATCACGAGAAAGAGCCCGAAGTACAGCAACGCGGTGCCCAGGTCGCGCTGAAAAACCAGCACGAGCATGGATGCCGTGAACACCACGAGGATGGGGCCGAGGTCGCGGGCGCGGGGAAACTGTATCCCCAGAATGCGGCGACCCACCATCGACAGCGAATCGCGAGCACTCACCAAATATCCGGCGAAGAAGATCGCGAGCGCGACCTTGGCCAGCTCTCCCGGCTGGAACGAGAACGGACCCAACTCGACCCAGAGACGCGCGCCGTTCTTGGTGGCACCGATCACGGGAAGCATCGGAAGCAACAGCAGCACGATGCCGCTGAACATCGCGATGTACCGGTAGCGCTGCAGCACTCGGTGATTGCGAATAACGACGAGAACGGCGATCGCAATCACTATGGCGAGAGCGGTCCAGGCAATTTGGCGGATGCCGGCACTCTCCCAGCCGGACTCGCCGTTCGCGAGGCCGATGCGGTAGATCATTGCGATGCCCAACCCGTTGAGAACAGTGATCACCGGCAGGATCAGCGGGTCAGCGTCGGGAGCAACCAGACGCAGGGCACCGTGCATTCCCAGAACGAGTGCGCCGAGCAGGCCACCAAGAGCCAGAACCGAGGTATCGAGTTGGCCGAGGGCTCCCAACTGCACCAGCGCAAGTGCAGCGAGCATGACCCCGATTGCGACAACGACCAGCCCGAGCTCGATGTTGCGCAGTCGGGCCGGCACCCGGAGTTTGAGCCGGATGCTCGAGGTGAACGTGGATCTAGCCTGTTCGGACATCCGACAACATATCTACTATGCGATGGGCATCGGTAAGGTCCTCGGCATTGATGGTCGCTTCGACCTGATCGCGCTGGTACAGCGGCAGATCGGTCAAGTCGATGGTTGTGGTCTGGACGACGTGAGAGAGCTCAAACGGACCGATGTCTTGTTGCACACCCTGGAAGATCGCGACCCGGCCCTGGCTCTCACCCACGAAGTAGTGCCGCTGGGTGAACTGGTAGCCGAGCACGACGGCACCCGCAATCAGGGCCACGATGAGCGCGGCGAAGACCCCCCACGAGATTCGCCGCCGCCTGGCTCGTCGGCGGTCCTCCATAATGAGCGCCTTGAGGTACTCGTCGGATTCGGGCTCGAAGTGACTATCGTCCGGGGTCGATGCCTTGAGCGGATGAAGCAACAGACTGGGCAGCCGCAGCTGGCGCCGCCCGGTTTCTCCCTCGAACGACAACGGCGCTGCAGCCGAGCCGACCGTAACAGGCGGCAGGTGCGACGAGTTGTCTGACTCGTCCACATCGACGAGGACGACCGTCACGTTGTCGGGTGCCCCCTGGTCGAGACTCTCCTTCACCAGCCGGTCCGAGGCATCCCCGGCGCCGGACACCGTCGCAAGCGTCGACTCAATCCTGTCTTCGGCGACATAGCTGCTGAGGCCATCCGAGCAGATCAGCCAGCGATCGCCGGGCTTGGTGTCGAGCACAGCGGTGTCAATCTCGGGGGAGGCATCCACGTCACCCAGAACCCGCATGAGCACGGAGCGGCGCGGGTGAACGGCCGCCTCTTCTGCCGTTATCCGGCCGCTGTCGACGAGGCGCTGCACAAACGTGTGATCGCTCGTGATCTGTACGAGCGTGCCGTCGCGGAACAGATACAGGCGCGAATCGCCGATGTGGGCAAGGGCGATCTTGTTGCCGACGCGCAGAAAACCGGTGACCGTTGTGCCCATGCCGGTGAGTTCGCCATGCTCGAACACGGTCTCGGCCAACAGCGAATTGGCCGAGAGCAGAGCCGACTGAAGGGCGAACTCCGCATCGTTGGCCGAGGTGTACTGCCGGTCAGTTTCGGCAATGTGCTTGACCGCGATTGCCGATGCGACGTCACCGCCCGCGTGCCCGCCCATTCCGTCGGCCACGACGAACAGGAACTGGCCCGCATAGCCGCTGTCCTGGTTGTTAGCCCGCACCTTGCCGACGTGGGAGACGGCGGCGCTCTCGCCCGTAGTCGCCATTAGCTACCGCCGAAGTTCGAAGCTGGTCGTGCCGATCTTCACCGGAGTGTTCAGGCTTACCTGCGTGGGGACAATTACCCGCACCCCGTCGAGGTACGTTCCGTTGGTCGAGTCTAGGTCTTGGATGACCCATCCATCGGCCCATAGCAAGAGCCGCGCGTGGTGGGTCGAGGTGTAGTCATCCCGGATCACCAATCCGGAATCACTGGATCTCCCGATCGTCAACTGCTCCTCGGGCAGATCGATCTCGAGCCCCTCTTTCGCTCCGGAGGTGATCACCAGGCGGGTGGCGACCAGTGATCCTACGGGATCGGGTGTGGCGGCCCGGGGCTTGGGGGCTGCCGCGCCCGGCGACGTTGCGGCCGCCGGAGCAGGCGCCGCCGTGACTGCCGGGGCGGGCATCCGTCTGGCTTTCTGACCAAAGAGATCGCTGCGAAGCGCAATGACGATCGCGAAGACAAAGCCCCACAGCACCGCCAAAAAGACCAGTCGCAGCACAACGAGGGTCAACTCACTCACGGTGCACCACCCTCGCGCTCGGTGCGAAGGTCGGCAAACTGGTCGACCTCAGCGGCCTGGGCGAGAACCCGAAACACGATTCGAGTGCGACCGATGTCGATGACGGAATCGGGCGAGAGGGGGGCCTTCGACACTCGGTTGCCGTCGAGCAGCGAACCGTTGGTCGAACCGAGATCGTTGACCTGTGCCCGAGTTCCGTCCCACAGAATTTCGACGTGTTTGCGCGAGATGCCCGGGTCGTCGACGGTGATATCGGCGTCGCTGCCCCGGCCGATCACGGTGCGCGAGTGGAGGATGGGGTAGCGCTTGCCCGAAATGTCGAGAACCGGGCTCCACGCGACAGCGCCCTTGACGTTTCGGGATGCCACCTCGATCATCCCATGGCTGAGGGAGGGGTGCGCCTCGAGTGCGATGGAGATTCCGCCAGCGAAGGAGTACCGCTGAGCGGTTGCGTGTCGCTGCACCAACTCGGTGAGCTCGGAGATCAGCGTTGTGCCGAGAGCTTCCATCCGCTCGAAATCGGCAGTGCTGAGCCGAACGGTAAAAGAGTTCGGCACGAGGATGCGGTCGCGCGACACAACTGCTGCCTTGGTATCGAGCTCCCGACGCAGTGCGCTCGTAATCTCCACGGGCTGCAGACCGCTCTTAAACGTCTTGGCAAACGCTCCGTTTACGGCGCGCTCAAGACCCTTCTCGAAGCTGTCCAGAAGACCCAAAACTCTCCTCGCGATTGCTCGTGGTCGCTATACCGATGTTAGCCGCTGGCGCTGTCGAGACTCACGATGCTCGCTGTCGTTGCACTGTGATAATCTCGGCCAGTTGAGGTGTGAAGCTTCGACCGGTGGGCGCGAGTGGCGAAATTGGCAGACGCGCACGGTTCAGGTCCGTGTGCCCGTGAGGGCATGGGGGTTCAAGTCCCCCCTCGCGCACCGAAACTGAGGCCGTCCCGCAGGGGGCGGCCTCAGTTGTTTCGTAGGTAGGCCTCAGGCCGCAAACCGTCGGGCTTGGGCAGTTAGCAGCGCAGGTAGGTTGCCACGCCGGCGGACAGCGAGGCCGTTCCGCCCAGCAGAACGATGCGCGTGGGAGCGAGTGCGGTCATCCCCAGCGACACGGACTGAGGTACACAGGCGGGCTGCACGACGAAAAGCGGAGCGCCGCGTGCGCCGGCCAGCGCAGCCCCGGCGAGAGCATCCGGAAAATTGGCGCCCGATGCAATGTAAATGGTGTCTGCCGTGACGAAGGCCTGCGCGTTGATCGCGCGACCGGTGTCGTACCGATCTCCGCCCGACACACGCTCGACGGTGAATCCGGAGCCCGCCAACTGCGAGTGGATGCTTGCGCTAACCGCATTGGCTCCGCCGGCGATGCGAACGGTCGTAGTGCCGAGGCTCGCGAGCAGGTCGAGAGTCTCCTGATCGAGCGCTGCTGCGCCATTGACGAGAATCACGGGCGCGCCCATTGATCCAGCAGCGGCGCTGGCGGTGAGGGCATCCGGGAAGTTCGACCCGGTGGCGATGTAGACCGTCGAAGCGGTATCGAACGCATCGGCGACAATGGCGCGGGAGGTCTCGTAGCGATTGCTACCGGAGATCCGCTGTGTGGGCGCGATCGTCTCCAAGGTCTCGACGACGGCGTCGGAGACGGATGTGACACCACCCACCACCACGATTCGGGCCGGTTGGAGGCGGATCAGTTCGGCGACAACGTTGGTCGGAATCGAACCCACCGGCGTCAAGAGCAGCGGGGCTCCAAACAGTGTGGCCGCGGGGGCTGCACTGAGGGCATCCGGAAAATTGGTGC
>JBBQZJ010000087.1:0-8351 GCA_038207805.1 Actinomycetales bacterium
CAGGGGAGCATTGACGTAGCTCACCGATTCGCTGACGATGTTCGAGAAGACGCCCTTGAGCGCCGCGAGCTTGAGGACGTTGACATCGAACTCGACGATCTCGCCGCGCACCTCGACATCGATGCTGGTGATTGGGCTGTCGGCGAGGCCGGCATCAACATCGCGGGCATGCAGGTCGCGAGGCAAAGCAAAGGCGGTCAAGCTCTCAGTGTGCTGACCGTGGACTCACCGGTGCCCGACGACCTGCTCGCCGTGGTGGCGAAAGCGATCGACGCCGACCTCCTCAAGGAGATCGACGTCGTCGAGGGGTAGCGTCGCTTAGACGATGTCGTCGGGAGTCGTCGCGGTGCGACGTTCCGTGACTCGCTCGCCCGAAGCGTCAGCCGAGCGAACAGTCGTAATCGACTGGCGCTTGCGCATCATCAGCACGAGGCCGATGACGAAGACAACCACTCCGGCGCCCATCAGTAGGTAGCCGATCAGGTCAAGGTTGACGAACTCTGTCTCCACATTCACCGCGAAGGTGAGGACGGCGCCAACAACAAACAAAACGATTCCAGTTCCAATACTCATGGTGACCACGCTAGCCGCGCCCCTCGGATGGGGGACACAGGTAACGCACAGGCAAGCGTGGCCTCCTAACGGATCATTGGTGAAAATCTTTTCGCCTGTAGCCTAAGAAGATGCCCAAAGCCCTAAAACTTGCAGTCATTCCCGGCGACGGAATCGGCCCGGAGGTGACCGCTGAGGCGCTCAAAGTGCTCGCTGCGGCGGGGGTGGATGCGGCTGTAACGCGATTTCCGTTCGGCGCCGGACACTATCTCGCCACCGGCGACATCCTCAGCGATGACGACCTGGCGGCACTCATGAAGCACGACGCGATCCTGTTGGGCGCGATTGGGGGAGATCCTCGCGACCCGAAGTTGGCGGGCGGCGTTGTCGAGCGCGGCATCCTGTTGAAGCTGCGGTTCGCGTTCCATCACTACGTAAACTTGCGCCCCACGACCCTGTTGCCCGGCGTTCCTTCCCCGCTCAAGGATCCAGGAGTGGTCGACTTTGTGGTGGTGCGTGAGGGCACCGAGGGTCCCTACGTGGGTAACGGCGGAACCATCCGACCGGGAACCGCCCACGAGATTGCCACCGAGGTGAGCATCAACACCGCCTTTGGTGTCGAGCGTCTCGTTCGTTTTGCCTTCGCCGAGGCCGCGTCGCGCCCCCGCAAGAAGCTCACCCTCGTGCACAAGACCAACGTGCTGACGCATGCTGGCAGCCTGTGGCAGCGCATCGTCACTGCGGTCGCTTTCGAATACCCGGATGTCGCGGTCGACTACCAGCACATCGACGCGGCCACCATTCACATGGTCACGAACCCTGATAGATTCGACGTCATCGTCACGGATAACCTCTTCGGCGACATCCTCACCGATCTCGCTGCCGCTATCAGCGGCGGCATCGGACTGGCAGCCTCGGGAAACATTAATCCGGAAGGCGCCTACCCCTCGATGTTCGAACCCGTGCACGGTTCGGCGCCGGACATCGCGGGACAACAGCTGGCCGACCCCACTGCCGCAATCCTGTCCGTAGCACTCATGCTCACCCATCTGGGCGAGAAGGATGCCGCGGCCACCATCACGACGGCGGTCGAAGCAGACCTTGCCTCACGTGGCGCAACCAAGCGCAGCACATCGCAGATCGGTGACACGATCGCCGCAGCCGTTGCTGCTGGTTGAGCGGCGCACAGCGCGCATCGAAACCCGCAGGCGTAGCATTCACCTAGCTTTATTTCAAAGGATCGTGACATGAAGAACCTCCTCGCCCCCAGCGCTTTCACCTTCGCGGTGACTCCCAATGACGCGGCTCGCTCGGCTGCCGAGCACGCAGACATCATCGCCGAGCCCGGCTTCGGCCAACACTTCACCGACCACATGGTCGACATCTGCTGGAGCGAGCGCGGCGGGTGGCACCGCCCGCGGGTGCAGCCCTACGGCCCGATCGAGCTTGAGCCGGCAGCAGCGGTGCTGCACTACGCGCAAGAAGTGTTTGAGGGACTGAAGGCATACCGCCACGCTGACGGGTCGATCTGGTCGTTCCGACCCGAGATGAATGCCGAGCGGATGAAGCGTTCGGCTCGCCGCCTCGCGCTTCCCGAACTGCCGACCGAGTACTTCATCGAGTCGCTGCGTCAGCTCATCGCCGTGGACGAGCGCTGGGTTCCGTCGGCACCGGAGACGAGCCTGTACCTGCGGCCGTTCATGTTCGCGAAGGAGGCATTCCTCGGGGTTCGGCCCGCAGCGAAGGTCAACTACTACGTGATCGCAAGCCCGGCCGGTGCGTACTTCAAAGGCGGGGTTGCGCCCGTCTCGATCTGGATCTCGCCGGACTACGCTCGCGCGGGCAAGGGCGGTATGGGTGCAGCCAAGACCGGCGGCAACTATGCGTCCAGCCTCGTCGCACAGCAGGAGGCGTACGCGCACGGGTGTGCCCAGGTATTGTTCCTCGACTCGGAGTCGAGCACCTACATCGAAGAGCTCGGCGGCATGAACGTGGTGTTCGTGTACCGAGACGGTCGGGTCGTGACCCCGCTGTCTGACAGCATCCTTGAGGGGATCACCCGCGACTCACTCCTTCAGCTAGCGAAGGATCGCGGGCTCAAAGTCGAACAGCGGCGCGTGACCATTGCCGAGGTGCGCGAGGGCGTCGAGTCTGGCGAGATCGTTGAGATGTTTGCGTGCGGCACCGCCGCCGTCGTCACTCCGATCGCCCAGTTCAAAGCCGAGGGCTACACCATCGGCGATGCTGACGCGCCCGCCGGGGAGCTCACGCTGTCCCTGCGAAACGAGCTCACCGACATCCAGTACGGCCGCAAGCCCGACCGCCACGGCTGGCTGACGCGGTTGGATGCTATCGCCGAGTAGCCACCGAGCGCACAAAGCCGGCGACGGCATCCGCCATCGTGGCAAGGTGCTCGGCGTAGGTGAGCCCGGTGACGGCCTTGCGCGGGCGCAGGCTGTGATCGCCATCTTCCAGCCACAGAATGTCGATCGTGCTCGCGAGCGCGTAGCCCGCGACTTCGTCGCGCGAGCCGAACGCGTCTCTCGTGCCTTGCACGATGAGTGCCCGGCTGACGAGGCGTTCGAGGTGTGCGGTGCGCAACTGCTCCGGCTTGCCGATCGGGTGGAACGGATAGCCCAGGCACACGAGCCCAGCGGCGAGTCCTTGCTGGGCCAAGTCGTCCACGACCATGCTGGCGACCCTGCCGCCCATCGACTTGCCACCGATAACGATGGGGCCGTCGGCGGCGACGTGGAATACGGCATCCCGATATTCGCTGATCAGCGTCTCGGCCCTTGGCGGTGGCTTTCGAACACCGTGGCGACGCCCAGCCATGTAGCTGAATTCGAAGCGCACCACACGGATGCCGCGGCTCGCGATCGCGTCTGCCGCGTCTGTCATCGCCGCCGAGTCCATGGCCCCGCCCGCTCCGTGTGCCAGCAGCAGGGTTGCGGACACTCCATCGCCTTCGGTCACCAGCAGATCGGCCATGGCCCGAGCGTACAAGTCCGCGCTGGTCACGCGCCAAGTAGTAGGCTGCCGCGGTGACCTATCTCGCGCAAAGCCTCGCCGCTACCGGTTCCACAGTCGACGTCCTGATCCCGATAATCGGCGGCGTTCTCCTTCTCGGCGGAATTGCCGCGGTGGTCGTGGCCGCCATCCGTCGCCGCAACAACTGAATCCGGCCCGCGTAGGCTGAGCGCGTGAAGATCGCGCGATTCAGTTCAGGCGGCGACCCCCGCTACGGCATTGTCGACGGCGACGAGATCGTTGTTCTGCGTGGCGACCCCCTGTTCAGCGGTTTCGACACCACCGATGAGCGGGTGGCACTGGCGGATGTCAAACTGCTCGCGCCGGTCATCCCGCGCTCGAAGGTGGTCGCGGTCGGTAAGAATTACGTCGAGCACGTTGCCGAGTTCGGTGGCGAGGTTCCGAAGGAGCCGCTGCTCTTCCTCAAGCCCAACACGTCGGTGATCGGCCCTGGCGACACCATCGTTCGGCCCCCCCAGAGCAGTCACGTCGACTTTGAGGGCGAGTTGGCCATCGTTATTGGAAGCATCGCCAAGAATGTCGCCGCCGCGGATGCCTCACAAGTGATTTTCGGCTACACGATCGCTAATGACGTCACCGCCCGCGATCTGCAGCGGTCGGACGGTCAATGGGCGCGCGCCAAAGGCTTCGATACGTTTTGCCCCCTCGGGCCCGTGATTGAGACGGAGTACGACGTTGTTGCCGGGTCGATCGAGACGCGGCTGAACGGCGAGGTGCGCCAATCGGCGCCCTTCACGGACATGGTGCACGACGTGGGCGCAATCGTCGCTCACGCATCCGCTGCGTTCACTCTGCTCCCCGGCGACGTCATCCTCACCGGAACTCCCGCCGGGGTCGGCCCGATGGTCGCTGGAGACACAGTAGAGGTCAGCGTCTCCGGGATCGGAACGCTGACCTCAACCGTGCGTTAGTCCGGTTGCTTCGCAGCTAGGCGCTGCGGCGCCGGCGTGAGGTGAGCAGAACCACACCGAATAGGGCTGCCATCGCGGCCGTAATTCCGATGAGCGAAACCGCACCGAGGTCGGTTCCGGTGCTGGCGAGGGCGGCCTTCGCCGGCGCCGGGCCCATGAGGAATGTCTCCGAGTAATACTGGTGCGAGTTCGCCGGGTACAGCGCTCCGGCAGCCTCGAAGAGCTCTCCGGTCATCCAGGCCTCACCGGTGGCCGGGTTGAACGCCATCACGTTCGACTCGCATGAGTCACTCTGGATCCACGCGATCCCGTTGGAGTCGAACGCGACTCCGTCGGGGTTGCCCGTATCCGTTGCGGCGAAATCCCCAGCCAGGCACGTCGCATCGGGCCAGTTTGCGGCAATGCTGACATTGGTCGAAATGGCAGTCGCTGGGTCGATGGTGTAGATGTTCATCGCATCGCTGTTGCTGAAGGCGTAGATCGTGTCGGTCGTGGCTTGGTAGCCCATGGCACCGAGGTTGATCGACCCCATTCCGCCAATGAGCGTAGTCGTGGCCGTCAAGAGGTCGATGCTGAACAGCTCGTCGCCGTCGGTGATGAAGGCACTGCCACCGTTGGTGATCACGAGCTGCCACGCGCCGTTGGTGTCACCGTTGATCGTCGCGATGGTTGTGATCACTCCTGTGGCGAGGTCGACGGTCGCTAAAGCTGAGACCGGTCCGCCGGGGTAGTAGACAAAGTAGCTCTTGCCATCGACGGGGCTGGTTTGGCCGCCACCCGCACATGCGTCACCGATCGGAATCGACGGAGCGCCAATGGGGCTGGATGCGCCGTCAATCGTGAACGACCACAATTGAGGGGACTGGTCGTCACAGTCGACGTTGTACAGCCCCTGGGCCGGTGGGAGCGTCGGCGCGTCCGCAGCGTAGGCGGGCGCGGCGCCCAAGGCGAGTGCTCCGATCAGGCCGACGATTACACCGGCGGCGAGTGACTTCTTCATAGCATTCCCTCAGGTAAATGTGATGCCACGGGCATCTCCTTGCACAGGGTAGCGCATGAGGGCAATCAGGGTCGATGTCTCTCGTGCCGCGCCGCCTAGACTCGTACCCGATGTCTGCACTCTTCTCCACCGCTACCGGCGCCGCTGTTCGTGTTCGGTTCTGCCCCTCGCCGACCGGCACCCCGCACGTCGGTCTCATTCGCACCGCCCTGTTCAACTGGGCCTATGCGCGCCACACCGGCGGCACGATGATCTTCCGGGTCGAAGACACGGATGCCGAACGCGACAGCGAGGAAAGCTATCTGCAGCTGCTCGACGCGCTTCGGTGGCTGCGCATCGACTGGGACGAGGGAATCGACATCGGCGGCCCGAACGAGCCATACCGCCAGTCGCAGCGCACCGACATCTATCGGGGCGTCATCGACCAGCTTGTGGCATCCGGTCATCTCTACGAGTCGTTCGCGACCGGTGACGAGATTGAGGCTCGCAACCTCGCCCAGGGTCGCGACCCCAAGCAGGGCTACGACAACTTCGAGCGCGACCTGACCGAGGACGAGATTGCTGCGTTCAAAGCGGAAGGCCGCGAGCCGGCGCTGCGCCTTCGCGTGCCCGACGCAGACCTGAGTTTCGACGACCTCGTGCGGGGGCCGATCACGTTCCCGGCCGGATCGTTTACCGACTTTGTCGTCGTGCGACCCAACGGTGCTCCTCTTTACACCTTCGTAAACCCCGTGGATGACGCGCTCATGGGCGTCACCCACGTGCTGCGCGGCGAGGATCTGTTGTCATCCACCCCCCGCCAGATCGCTCTGTACACGGCCCTGATCGACATCGGGCTGACCTCGTTCATTCCGCGATTCGGTCACCTTCCCTATGTAATGGGTGAAGGCAACAAGAAGCTCTCCAAGCGCGACCCCGAGTCCAACCTGTTCAACCACCGCGATCGCGGGTTCATCCCGGAGGGTCTGGCCAACTACCTGTCGCTGCTTGGGTGGTCGCTGTCTGGGGATCGCGACGTGTTCTCGATCGACGAGATGGTTGCCGCCTTCGACGTTATCGACGTCAACCCGAACCCCGCCCGGTTCGATCTGAAGAAGGCGGAGTCGATCAACGGCGACCACATCCGCCTGCTCACTGTCGACGATTTCGCCGAGCGACTCGTTCCTTATCTTGCTGGCGCAGGACTCGTGAGCGAGCCGCCATCGGCCACCGAACGCGCTACCCTGCTGGCTGTTGCCCCCTTGGTTCAAGAGCGGATGCAGTTGCTGGGCGAGGCGCCAGGGTTACTGGCGTTCCTCTTTACCCCCGACGCAGAGCTCGTTGTCGACGCTGATGCGCTGCCAGGGCCGGATGGCTCGGAGGTGCTCGATGCCGCGCTCGGCGTGCTCACGGGCATCCCGGACTGGACGACGGTCGCGATCGAGGCGGCCCTTCGCGCCGAGCTTCTCGACGCCCGCGGGATGAAACCGCGTAACGCCTTCGGCCCGCTTCGTTCCGCCGTCTCGGGTCGACGGATCAGCCCGCCCCTGTTTGAGTCGATGGAGTTGCTGGGTCGCGAGTCAAGCCTGACCCGCATTGCGGCTCTCCGTGCCGCGCTAGCCTAAATATCGTGACCCCCGCGAAAAAGAATCCGCTGGTTGGCTGGATTCCCGCCACGGTTCTCTCGATTGCCATCGTCGCGATACTCGTGACGAGCGGGGTGTTGCTGAGCAATGGGCTCGGTGGGCCAGCGCCCGAGCCAACCGAGGGACAAGTCACTGACCTCAACTGGTCGAGCTTCAGCACAGACGGGCTCGCCTACATCGCCGCGACTCGACAGGTGCGCATCGATATGTCGACGCAGCCGGTGGATGCCGCGGCCATCGGCCTGGCGCCCAACGACACGCTCGTGCTCGCGCCGATCATCAACCTCGACACCCAACTCGACTACGACCTCATCATCAACGGCGGTGGCGAGGGTCCGGGCGGCGCGCGTTTCGTCGTGACGGAGATCTCTATCGTCACCAAGAACGGGGTCATCACCTCCGTCTCCGCTCCCGCGCGCGAGGTGCTCAACTTTCGTGAGACCCTCAACTATCTGGTTGCCAAGGCCGCCGTTTTCGGGTGGGATACCTCGGGTGTCGACGCGATCTTCGCGACTGCCGAGGATGCCACCCGCTCTGGTGAATCGTACGAGTTCACGTTCGGGCCGGCCGACCGCACCGGGGTGAACTTCACCGCGACGGCGACCTGTGATCCGACCGGCTTCTGCGGGCTGCGCTACGACGTGACTCCCCGAGTGCGCTAAAGTGGACAGTCGGCTCGACCTCGGTCGAGACCGGTGGGGTATGGTGTAATTGGCAACACGGAAGATTCTGATTCTTTTGTTCTTGGTTCGAGTCCAGGTACCCCAGCCAGAACTGTGAAGACCGCCCCCGGCAACGGGGGCTTTTTTCATGCCCGCATTTCTCGTCTTGCTTCCTTTGCTTGCGCACTAGACAGTGACACTATCGATAGCTATACTATCCAACATGAAGATGTCGCAACTGTGTGAGGCGAGCGGGGTATCCGTTCCGTCGATCAAGTTCTACCTGCGAGAGGGTCTGCTCCCGGCCGGCGAGCGAACCAGCGCCACTCAAGCCGACTATGGCGCCGAACACGTCGAGCGACTGCGCCTCATCCGTGCGCTCATTGACGTGGGCGGTCTGTCGGTCGCGACGGCCAATCGCGTTCTGTCTGCGGTCGATTCGCCCGGGATGCCCCTCAGCTACATCTTCGGAGTCGCCCAGTACGCCATCTCCGACGCGACCCTGTACGACGAACTGCCCGCCGACAGCGCAGGCGTCGTCAAGGTCGAT
>JBBQZJ010000088.1:0-8201 GCA_038207805.1 Actinomycetales bacterium
GATCCGATAGTGGAAGCCAAACATTCTCTCGGTGCGCTGCCGGTTCCACACAACGGGATCGAAGGGCGACAGCAGAGCCGCAGCAGGGATGCGCCTGGGCAGTCGAGCATCCCGGTGTAGCCAGGCAGGCGCACCCCAGCCCTCGACCGTGACGGGGATGAGCTCCCCGTCGTCTACCAGTTCGGCGATTGCCGTCTTCGTCGGCGCCTGCAGCAACCGGAAATAGTCGGCGATGTCTGCAACAGTGCCCACCCCGAGCGCGCGTGCTGCGATCGCGACGAGGGAGCGAATCGCCTCGGGCTTGGGTATGTCGCGGGTGAGCAGGTCGCCGGGAATCAGTCGCTCGGTGAGGTCGTAGCTGCGCTCGAATCTCGTGCGGCCCGCCACCGAGACTTCGCCCCACATGAATAGCGTCTCGAGCCCGGTCTTTACGTCGGACCAGCCCCACCACGGACCGCGGCGTTCATTGGCGTCGTGATCGACCTGACCGGCCGTCAGAGCCCCCTTCTCGCGCAGTTCGGCCCGCAGAAAGTCGAGCATGGCGGGATGCTCGGCTCCCCACGCTCCGTAGAAGTTGGCTACATCGTGCCAGCGCTCCATCGACCAGTGCCAGAGGGGTCGCTGCTGGATGGGGATCACGGCGGCCTGATGTGCCCAGTATTCGGTGTACGCGCTGCGCCGGTCGAACGTGAGCCCGTCGAGCGCAGCCTTATCGTAGGCGCCGAGTCGCGCGAACGCGGGAAGGTAGTGTGAGCGCTCGAACACGTTGACTGAGTCAAGCTGGAGCACACCCAGCCGGGCCAGCAGAAGGTTCAACTGTCGGGTGCCGACATCACCTACCTCGCGGCCAAATCCCTGGGCGGCGAGCGCCGCGCGACGGGCTTGCGCGGCGGACAGCGACTCGGGCACAGTGTTGACCCTAGCGAAAGCCCCCGACCGCCGCGCAGTAGGCCGAGTTCGGCAATCTAGACTAATTGCGTGGCACTGCGACGACCCAAGACGGTCCCGGCTTTCGACGCCGAGGTAGCGGTCCCCCCTGCTCTGAAGCTCGCCGCCGCCTACTCGTGGCGCATCCTCTTGGTGGTCGCGATGCTCGCCGTTCTCGTCTTCGTGGTCATCCAGTTCAGGGATATCGTCGTCCCCTTCTTCGTGGCGGTTCTTGTGGGTGCCCTGCTCGTTCCCCTAGTGAACTGGCTCATCGCCGCGGGATGGCCCAAGTGGTTGGCGGTTCTCGTCCCGCTGGTTGCAACACTCGCTTTCGTCGGCGGGCTCATCGTTCTCGTCGTAGCTCAGGTTCGCGCGGGCTACCCCGACCTGCAGCAACAGTCGGTCGTCGCCTATCGCGACTTCACGCAGTGGCTGCAGAGCTCGGCGCTGCAGCTGACCCAAGCCGACATCACGAACTATCTTTCCCTCGGGTGGGAGGCCATTCAGCGCGACAGTCAGGCGCTGCTGAGCGGGGCACTATCGCTCGGTTCTACCGCCGGTCACATTTTGGCCGGATTTCTTCTCGCCCTATTCGCGACGATTTTCATCCTCATCGACGGTCGGAGGGTCTGGTCGTGGATCGTTCGGCTCTTCCCACGGCACGCTCGGCCCGCAGTCGACGGCGCGGGCAAGGCGGGGTGGATTACCCTGACAACCTTTGTCAAGGTACAGATCTTCGTCGCTGCGGTGGACGCCATTGGAATCGGTCTTGGAGCGTGGATCCTGGGACTGTTTTTCGGTGGGTTCCCGCTCATCATCCCGATCGCGGTCGCAGTGTTCTTGGGTTCGTTCATCCCGGTCGTGGGTGCCCTGATCACCGGAGCGCTGGCCGTGTTTGTCGCACTGGTCTATCTCGGCCCCATCCCGGCCCTCATCATGGTCGGAATCGTGCTCTTGGTTCAGCAGGTCGAGGGCCAGATACTCCAACCGCTCGTCATGGGCACCGCGGTCAAGGTTCACCCGCTGGCGGTCGTGTTCTCCGTCGCAGCGGGTGGGTTCATCGCGGGCATCCCCGGAGCCTTGTTTGCGGTCCCCGTGATTGCGGTTCTGAATGTCGTCGTGAAGTACATCGCCGCTGGTGAGTGGCGAACCCACCCCAACCCGACCCTTGAGGACGTGCTTGGTGCCCCCTAAGACAGTGCCCGCGTCGGCCGCGCCCCCGACGACCATGCCCGCGTCGGCCGTGCCCGCGTCGGCCGTGCCTGCGGTCCTGCCTGCAGCAATCGTTGGCCCCACCCTTGCCCAATTTGAGGCCGCACGCGCCCGAGTGGCGCCAGCGACTCGGGTTACTCCGCTGGAGAGCAGTCGTTTTCTTGGCGATGCCCTAGGCGCGCCGGTCTTCCTCAAGTGCGAAAATCTTCAGCGCACCGGGGCGTACAAGATTCGCGGTGCATACAACCGTCTGTCCCTGCTGACCGACGAGGAAAAGGCGCGTGGGGTTGTCGCGGCGTCCGCGGGCAACCACGCGCAGGGGGTCGCGCTCGCGGCTCGAGAACTTGGCATCAAGGCGACGATTTTCATGCCGGTAGGCGTTCCGCTGCCGAAGCTGCAGGCGACCAAGGACTACGGTGCCGACATCGTTTTGCGCGGCCACACGGTCGACGAACCCTTGCGTGCCGCAGCCGAATTCGCCCGCACCACCGGCGCCGTGTTCATCCACCCTTTCGACCATGAAGACATCGTTGCGGGCCAGGGAACAGCAGGGCTCGAAATCTATGACCAGTGTCCGGATGTGGATACGGTCATTGTGCCGATCGGTGGCGGTGGACTGATCTCGGGTGTGGCCAGCGCAATCAAACAGCGGGCAGCGCTCGACGGCCGAACAATCCGGGTCATCGGGGTTCAGGCAGCGAACGCCTCGCCCTATCCGCTGTCACTGCGAAACGGCGCACCGACTCAGATCACCATGCTCCCGACGATCGCGGACGGGATCGCCGTGTCTCGACCGGGCGAACTCAATTTCGAGATCGTCCAGCAAGCAGTGGATGAGGTCATCACGGTCAGCGAGGACGACATGGCGCAGGCGCTACTTGTTCTGCTCGAGCGCGCGAAGCTGGTCGTAGAACCCGCCGGGGCGGTGGGAGTGGCGGCGATCCTTTCCGGACAGGTCTCGGCGACGGGACCCACTGTCGTGATTCTGAGCGGTGGCAACATTGACCCGATGATCATGGAGCGCGTCATCAGCCACGGCCTCGCGGCGTCGGAGCGCTACCTGAAGCTGCGCATCCCATTGCCCGACCGACCCGGCCAACTCGCGCGGGTGTCAGCCCTCGTAGCGGAGTGCAGCGCCAACGTGGTCGAGGTCTTGCACACCCGACACGGCGGTGGACTGCTCATCAGCCAAGTCGAGCTTGAGCTGCACATCGAGACCCGCGGTCCCGAGCACGCCGAACTCGTGCTCGCTCGGTTGCGCGAAGAGGGCTTCGAGCCCCGCGTGGACTTCTGACCCGGATCGGTTGCTACGGAACGAAGGTCTCGACCTTGATGATTGACACGTCGATCGACTTGCCATTGGGCGCTGTGTAAGTGGTGTCGCGGCCGACGGCGAGACCCATGATTGCCGTGCCGAGCGGGCTACCCTCGCTGTAGACATCCAGGTCGCTGTCCCCGACAATCTCGCGACTGCCAATGAGGAATGTGCGCTCGGTACCCAGAATCGCGGCCGTGACAAGCGTGCCCGGCGCGACCACACCGGTCGACTCGGGAGCCTCCCCGACCACCGAGTGACGCAGCAGTTCGGTGAGCACTCGGATGCGGGCTTCGATCTTGCCTTGCTCCTCTTTGGCGGCGTGGTACCCGCCATTCTCCTTGAGGTCACCCTCCTCACGGGCTGACTCGATCTTCTTCGCGATATCCGTGCGGCCGGCGCCAGCCAGCTGGTCGAGCTCGGCCGTGAGCCGGTCGAATGCTTCCTGGGTCAGCCACGTCACGGTGCTCTCAATAGCCACAGTGTCTCCTAACGGAACGAACCGGCCCTATCGGACCGGTTCCGGATGAATCCACCGCGAGTGGGTGGGGTGCGAGTAGTCCAGCCTAGGTGAGCCAACAGCGATAGATCAACCCGGTAACCGCCTTCTCCGTCGTGCGGAGGCTCTCCGTCAGCAGGCGCGTGCGCTGGTCAGAGGCCGGAACATCCACAATCACCCACCCCACGATCGCGAACGTGGAGTTGAGGGCCTGAAGCGCGCACGAGGCCGTGGTACCCGGTTCGACGGTGAAGCGCCAAGTCACCTCGGTCACCCGGTCGCTCAGAACACTATGGGCGGTATCGTCGGCCTCGAATTGGGCGGGCGCGCCGAGGAGGCCCCCCCACACCAACCACGCGGTGAACACGGCAACGAACGCGGCGGCGGTCGCGGCAACGACAATCCGAGTGCGACGTGCGGCTTGCGGCGTTCGTCCATAGCGCGCCGCGAGGTCGGTTGATTCGGGCGACGCTGGTGAGACTGGCGACACGTTCGGCTCCGTTAGGCTCGGTATGTCAAGGCTATTCGCATATCGATAGGAGCGCTGACGAACCATGGTGCCTGCCTTTGCGGTCTGGCTCACCGACGTGACCCCGTCTCCCGTGCCCGAGTACACCGGCGACGTTAATCTGGTGACCCCCGGGGTGATCGGGTTCATCGTGACGTTCCTCATCGCTGTTGCGACCGTGCTGTTGGTCATCGACATGACCCGCCGCATTAGGCGGGTGCGCTATCGAGCCGAAGTGCAGGAGCAGCTCGCTGCCGAGGAGGCCGCGGCGAAACCACCAATGCCGGAGGCTAGCCCAGCACCGGAGGCTAGCCCAGCGCCGGAGGATTGACCGCTACGACACAGATTCCGGTCCAGTGGCACAGGAACGCTACCAGGGTCAGGGTGTGGAAGATCTCGTGGAAGCCGAACTTGCCCGGGAACGGGTTGGGTCGTTTGAGGGCGTAGATAACTGCACCGGCGGTGTAACACAGGCCGCCCGCGACGATCAGGGTCATCATGAGCCAGTTGGCTTGGAAGAAGTCGACGATGAACATCATGGCGGCCCAGCCGAGCAGAACGTAGATGGGTACGTAGAGCCAGCGCGGTGCGGAGATCCAGAAGATTCGGAAGCTGATCCCGACCAGAGCGCCGCCCCAGACCAGCCACAGCAGCAGAGTCGCCTTGTCGGTCGGCAAAGCCAGAACCGTGATCGGCGTGTATGACCCGGCGATCAGCAGGAAGATGTTCGAGTGATCGAAGCGCTTGAGGAGCACTCGGGTGCGCTCGCTCCAGGTGAAGCGGTGGTACAGCGCAGAGATGCCAAACAGCAGCAACGATGAGGCGACGAAGATCGCCGAACTCACCTTTGCGGGCACACCGTCGGCGAGAACGATGAGGATGACGCCCAGCACGATAGCGAGCGGAAATGTTGCGGCATGGATCCAGCCGCGCCAGGTGGGCTTCGCGTCGAGCGCCTCGTACTCGATCGATTCCTCGAGAAGGGGCACGTTGGGCAGATCGAGAGTTGATTGGCTCGTCTGCTCTGCCGATGTTTCTCCAGCGGTCTCCATGTCGTTCGCGCTCATCGCGCCAGTGTACGCGAGGGCAATCACAGCAAGCTGGTAGCACCGGTGGACTAGCGTAGGCGTGTGAAAGAGCGACGGGTGCCTCTCGGTCGCGGCCTGCTCTATGGGATCTACCAGAACCGGCTGCGACGCTCCCTTTCGGTCGATCACCTTCCCCACCATGTCGCCATGATCATCGATGGCAATCGGCGATGGGCTCGCCTTCGTGAACTTGAGACGGCGGCGCACGGTCATCGCGCAGGTGCCAAGAAGATGCTCGAGTTCCTGCAGTGGTGCGATGACCTCGGTATCCAGGTCGCCACCCTCTATCTGCTCTCGACTGACAATCTGGGGCGGTCGCAAGACGAACTCGACGGCCTGTTCGAGATCATCGGAGATCTTGCCGAGGAGCTGTCGCACTTCCGTCGGTGGCGCATCCAACATGTCGGGTCGACCGATGGCCTGCCGAGCGACTTGGTCGCCAAGCTGGAGGCCGCGCAAACCCGCACCGCCGACAACCCCGGCATGCACGTTAACCTCGCTATCGGCTACGGCGGCCGTCGCGAGATCGCGGATGCCATGCGCAGCATCGTGCAAAGCCACGAGTCGCAGGGCCACGGCCTCGACTCACTCGCTGACCTGCTCACTCCTGAACTCATTAGCGAGCACCTCTACACCGGAGGGCAGCCCGACCCGGATCTGGTCATCCGCACCTCGGGGGAGCAACGGATCAGTGACTTCATGTTGTGGCAAAGTGCCCACAGCGAGCTGTACTTCTTGGAGGCGCTCGGTCCCGACCTGCGCGAGGTGGACTTCCTGCGGGCGCTTCGCGACTTCGCCCGCCGGCAGCGGCGGTTTGGCCAGTAATTTACCTTTCGGCAATGTGCAGCCCGGTGTGTCGCTGGGGTCGCAACGCAACATGCGCCTAGCGTGAAAAACATCAGGCACGGCGCCTGATCGAGACGGCCACGTAAGTTCGTCCCGAAATTGTGACTAACACCACAACGGCCGTCTAGCAACTGGATCCGGGGTTCGCCTCGGGGATGGAGTGCACGTGGCCGAGCTAGCCAGCCCCAAGCAAAAGCAGAACCAAGTGCAGTCGGGGGGCTCGGCCAGCACCGGGTCGACCAACTCCGTCGGCGAGCGCACGTACGTGCTCGATACCTCGGTACTTCTGTCGGATCCGAAAGCCGCGTTCCGGTTCGCCGAGCATCATGTCGTTCTGCCGGTTATCGTCATAACCGAGCTGGAGGCCAAGCGCAACGACCCCGAGATTGGCTACTTTGCCCGCCAAGCGCTCCGCAACCTCGACGAGTTGCGGGTAAAGCACGAGCGGCTCGATTTTCCGATTGCGGTCGGCGATGGCGGTTCACTGCGGGTCGAGCTCAATCACTCCAACATGTCGGTTCTTCCCTCCGGCCTTCAGCTGGGAGACAACGACTCGCGCATCCTCGCGGTCGCCATGAACCTGTCCAACGAAGGACTCGCGGTCACAGTTGTCTCCAAGGATTTGCCGCTGCGCGTGAAGGCGGCATCCATCGGGCTGGCCGCCGAAGAATACCGAGCCGAACTCGCGGTCGACTCGGGGTGGACCGGTCAGGCCGACATCGACTTGGGCTCGGAACAGATGGCGCAACTTTACGAGAACGAGCAACTGCATTCCCGGCTAGTAGAGGACCTGCCCGTCAACACCGGGCTGATCATCCACTCGGACCGGGGTTCGGCGCTCGGCCGAGTGTCGGGCCGCGGCGAGATGAAGCTCGTGCGCGGCGACCGGGACATCTTCGGCTTGCACGGCCGAAGCGCCGAGCAGCGCCTCGCCATCGACCTGCTTCTGGACCCCGAGATCGGGATCGTCTCGTTGGGCGGCCGCGCCGGCACTGGCAAGTCGGCTCTTGCACTGTGCGCGGGCCTCGAGGCCGTGCTCGAGAAGCAGCAACACCGCAAGATCATGGTGTTCCGCCCGCTGTACGCGGTCGGCGGTCAGGAGCTCGGCTTCCTGCCGGGGGATGCCGCCGAGAAGATGAACCCCTGGGCTCAGGCGGTGTTCGACACGCTGGGATCGGTTGTGTCTCAGAACGTGCTGGACGAGGTGATTGAGCGCGGTCTGTTGGAAGTGCTTCCGCTCACGCACATTCGTGGACGTTCGCTGCATGACGCATTCGTGATCGTCGATGAGGCGCAGTCACTTGAGCGCAACGTGTTGCTGACGGTGCTTTCGCGAATCGGTCAGAACTCTCGCGTGGTGCTCACCCACGATGTCGCGCAGCGCGACAACCTGCGGGTGGGACGCCACGACGGCGTGGCATCGGTAATCGAGACGCTCAAAGGCCATGCCCTGTTCGGCCACATCACCCTGACCCGTTCCGAGCGGTCAGCGATCGCGGCGCTGGTGACCGAGATGTTGGAGTCGAACGAACTGGTCTGATTGTCCCGGGGTTAGATGACGAGGGTTTCGGTGATGAGGGTTTCGATGACTATTTGTCGGATCGTTACCCACTAGACACCTCGGGGGCTGGCGCTCACGGCGTGACGACGTAGGGTCGTAGAGTGAGCTGGGTTTTTGGTGCCCTAGCGCTCACGCTGGGGTTGATTCTCCTCTGGGGCGTCATCGCACCGAGGAGCCAGTGGCGCGCGCTGGCCGCGTGGAGCGTCTCGGATCGCTACCGGTACGAGCCCGGTGGCGCGTCCTAC
>JBBQZJ010000089.1:0-8197 GCA_038207805.1 Actinomycetales bacterium
GGCGCCGGACAATGCGACCCAGTTGAGAAGCATGTCGGCCGCGTCGACGGCGGTGCCGTCTGACCACTTAACGCCGTCGGCGATCGTGTACTTCACAACCAGCGGGTCGTCAGAGATCTTCTCGTACGATCCGAACGACGGGTCAGTGACCAACGCGGGGGTGTTGTCGTAGTAGTTGAACCCCGAGTTGGACGAGTAAATGATATTTGCGTTCGCGGTCGCATTACCGAACGAGGTGCTCTGGTTATACGAGTAGAACGGCTGGTTCCAGGCCACCGACAACGATGAACCCTCGACGATCTCCGACTGCGGTGCTGCGCAGCCCGAGAGTACGAGAGCACCGACGGCGACCGTTGCGGCTGCTGCCGCAAGGCGTCTGATTCTCAATTTTCCTCCTGTGCAAGATGAGCAAACGACACGGCGATTCCTTGGCCGCGCCGCGCTTGGTAATTCACACCCTAAGCGGGGGCATATCACTGGCAAAACTGTAGGGGGAAACGTTACACAGTGGTAACGCTCGCTAGCGTTGCGTGCGCTTGTTAGCGAAATCCCGCGCGATTATGGCCGCTTACGCAGCAAAAGTGCGTACTGGCCGAGGGGATGGGGTGAACGAGCGTTGAACTGAGCGTACGATCGAATCGTGACTACAGCGCGATTGTCGAACCTATCCAACGCGCCCCTCCTGATCTTCGACGGAGATTGTGCCTTCTGTACGTCGGCGGTCGATCGGGCACGGCAGATTCTGCCGGTATTTCCGCGCACATCGCCCTGGCAGTGGCTTGACCTCGACGAATTCGGCTTGACGACCGAAGACGTGACTCAGTACGCGTGGGTCGTCACCGCGCGCCACCAGTATGCCGGGCACATGGCGGGATCGGCGCTGCTTCGGATGCAACCCGTGTTTGCTCTGCGCCTACTCGGACACCTCATGGCGACGCCGCCGATCTCGTGGGTCGCTGCACTGGTCTATCGGTGGGTCGCGGCAAATCGGCACCGCCTGCCCGGAGGGACCCCCGCCTGCGCGATGCCCAGGCCCCGGTGAGGCTCGCGCCCGGGAGCTTCCCGGCGCCCGGCGAGTCTCTGCCTTCGCGCGGGAAGCTCCGGGTCGAGGTACTCATCGTCTTGGGGCTCTCGCTCGGGGCATCCGCCGCATACTCGGTCGTCTCGATCGTGAATCGGATGACGCGGACCGAAACCCTAGCGAGCCAGACCGCGACCTTGAATAACCCGCTGAGCCCTCGCCCCACCTTCGACCTGATCTACCAGCTCATGGGGATCTTCTTCGACCTCGCGCCCGTCGCCCTGTGCGCGTTCCTACTGTGGCAAGTAACTCGTCCACACCTGAGCCGGCTCGGCATCGACGCCAGCCGACCCGCACGGGATGCCCTGATCGGTTTCGGCCTCGCCTTCGCGATCGGGGTGCCGGGCATCGCGGTCTACCTCGGCGGTCGAGCCCTCGGGGTCACTGTCAACGTCGTCCCCACCGCGCTCGACACCTACTGGTGGACCATCCCGATACTGATCCTGTCGGCCATGCGCGCCGGGATTACCGAGGAAGTCATCATGATCGGCTACCTCTTCGCGCGTCTCACTGACCTCGGGTGGAGCAAGTGGGCGATCATCCTCTCCTCGGCGGCCGTACGCGGCACCTATCACCTCTATCAGGGCTTCGGTTCATTCGTCGGCAATTTCGCGATGGGCGTCTTGTTCGGCTGGCTGTATACGCGCACGGGTCGGGTGCTGCCGTTTGTGATCGCCCACGCCGTGATCGACGCGGCCATCTTCGTGGGCTACCCGTGGGCTGCCGCGACCTTCCCGGCTCTATTCGGCCTGCCCGGCTGAGCTGCAGTTGCGGCCCCAACCGCGTGTGGCGGGAGAAGCGCAGCGGTGGCGGGAGTTTCGACACCCGCCGCCGGTCAACAACTCCCGCCGCCGGGGACGGATCTCCCGCCGCACAGACCTCACTCAGCGAACGCGGAGATCGGCGGACACGCACACACGAGATTGCGGTCGCCGTAGGCGTTGTCCACCCGTCGCACGGGCGGCCAGTACTTTCCGCGAATCAGTGACCTCAGCGGGTAGACGGCCTGCTCGCGCGAGTAAGCATGAGTCCACTCACCCTCGATCACGGACCGTGCGGTGTGCGGCGCATGCACCAACGGGTTGTCATCGGCGGGCCAGACGCCGGATGCCACGGCATCCGCCTCTTCCCTGATCGCGATCATCGCATCGATGAAGCGATCAATCTCCGCGAGGTCCTCGCTTTCTGTCGGCTCAACCATGAGGGTTCCCGCGACCGGGAAGGACATTGTCGGCGCGTGGAACCCGTAGTCGATCAAACGCTTGGCGACGTCGTTGTTGTCGATTCCGGTCGCCTGGTCGAGCGGCCTCAGGTCGAGAATGCACTCGTGGGCAATCAGCCCGTTGTCGCCCGCGTAGAGAACCGGGTAGTAGTCCCGTAGCCGAACCGCCACGTAGTTCGCGGCGAGCACTGCGGCACCGGTCGCTGCCTTCAGCCCATCGGCTCCCATCATGCGCACATACGCCCACGAGATCGGCAGGATGCTCGCAGAACCGAACCTAGTCGCACTAACCGGATTGCGTCCGTTGAAGCTGAGCGAGCCCAGTTCGGTCAGCCGTGGTGTCGAGGAATCGCTTCGCGATTCTCCCGGCTCCAGCGCGCCCGGTAGGAAAGGAGCGAGGTGCGCCTTCGCGGCGACCGGTCCGACCCCGGGGCCCCCACCTCCGTGCGGTATACAGAAGGTCTTGTGCAGGTTCAGGTGCGAGACATCCCCGCCGAAATCGCCGAACCGGGCATAGCCGAGCAGGGCGTTCAGGTTGGCGCCGTCGACGTAGACCTGACCGCCGGCATCGTGAATGGCTTGGCAGATCGTTACGACCTCGTGCTCGTAAACGCCGTGGGTCGACGGGTAAGTGATCATGAGCGCCGCAAGCTCGTCGGCATGTTCGGCGACTTTCGCGCGGAGGTCGTCGAGGTCGACGTTGCCGAGGTCATCGCAGGCGACGACGACAACGCGCATCCCGGCGAGCACCGCGCTGGCCGCGTTCGTGCCATGAGCGCTCGACGGGATGAGACACACCGTTCGCGTCAGATCGCCGCGCGAACGATGGTATCCCCGGATCGCCAGCAGCCCGGCGAGTTCGCCCTGGCTTCCCGCGTTGGGCTGCAGCGAGACCGAATCGTACCCGGTGACCTCGGCAAGCCAGGTTTGCAACTGCTCGATGAGTTCGATGTAGCCTTCAACATCGGCGTCGGGCGCGAACGGGTGGATGCCGGCAAACTCCGGCCAGCTCACCGCCTCCATCTCGCTCGCGGCGTTGAGCTTCATCGTGCAGGAGCCGAGCGGGATCATCCCGCGGTCCAAGGCGTAGTCCTTGTCGGAAAGGTACTTCAGATAGCGCATCATGGCTGTCTCGCTGCGGTGAGTGTTGAAGACCGGGTGCGTGAGGAAGTCACTGTCGCGGTCCAGCGAATCGAGCCACGACTTGCCGTCGATGGCCGCCGTGGTGGCGGCATCCACCGCGAAGATCGCATCGAGGTCGGCGTCGAGCGATCCGTCGGCGCTGGTCTCGTCGAAGCTGACGCTCACCGTGTCGGCGTCAACCCGCAACAGGTTAATGTTGCGGGCCGCCGCTACCGCGATGACCTCATCAGCCCGACCGAGCACAGGAACACGAACGGTGTCAAAGTAGTCGCCGTGCACGCTAACCCGCCGGGCGAATTCGCGAGCGCGGTGATTGATGCGCTGAGCGATGCGCCGCAGGCCATCGGGGCCGTGATAGACGGCATACATCGAGGCCATCACCGCGAGCAGTACCTGAGCGGTGCAGATGTTGGATGTGGCTTTCTCGCGCCTAATGTGCTGCTCCCGCGCCTGCAGTGAGAGTCGGTATGCGGGGTGGCCGGCCGCATCCTGGGAGACGCCGACAAGTCGTCCCGGCAGCTGACGCTCGAGTCCTGCACGCACCGCCATGTACCCGGCGTGCGGACCGCCGAAGCCCATCGGCACTCCGAAGCGTTGGGACGTACCCACCGCGACATCTGCGCCCAAATCACCCGGCGACGCCAGGAGCGTCAGCGAAAGCAGGTCGGCGGCGACAACGGTAACGCCGCCCTGGGCCTTCACCGCTTCGATCACGGCGCGGGGATCCCACACCCGTCCCGAGGCGCCAGGGTACTGGATGATGGCGCCGAACGCCGCAGGTTGGGTAGCCGAAGGCGTATCGAAACCCGTAGCCAAATCGTCGCCCTCGGGCTCACCGGTGCGGAGATACACGGCTTCGCCGCTACTCGACCAACGCACCTCGGTGAGCTCAATCCCCACGGCTTCGGCACGCGCGGCGAGCAGCGCCTTGGTCTGCGGCAGTGCGTCAGCATCCACCAGAAACACGTTCGAGCTCGAGTCGGATGCCCGACGGGCCAACAGCATTGCTTCGACCACGGCCGTGCCCTCGTCGAGCATGCTCGCGTTCGCGGTCACCATACCCGTCAGGTCGCTGATCATCGTCTGGAAATTGATGAGGGCCTCGAGTCGGCCTTGGCTAATCTCCGGCTGATACGGCGTGTACGCGGTGTACCAACTCGGGTTTTCCAGCACGTTGCGCTTGATGACCGCGGGCGTCAGGGTGTCGTAGTAGCCGAGACCGATCATCGACCGCCGAACCCGGTTCTTGCCCGCGATGGCTCGCAACTCGGCGAGTGCGTCTCGCTCGGAGGCCGCAGCAGGAATTGTCGAGCGCTCGAGGGGCGCCACATGGATGGATGCCGGCACCGCCGCCTGAACGAGCGCGTCGATCGAGGGGTAGCCGACCGCAGCCAGCATGGTTGCCTGAGCGGCGGCATCCGTACCGATGTGGCGGTCTTGGAACTTTTCGCCTTGTTCGATGTGCGGCACTACTCTCCCGTCAAAGCCGAGTACTCGGCGAAGCTCAGCAACTCGGGCAGCGTCTCGAACTCCACCTTGATGAGCCAGCCGGCGCCAAACGGGTCACCATTGACGAGCTCGGGATTCGCGACAACCGCATCATTGGACTCGAGCACCGTGCCGTTGACCGGGGCGAACAGTTCTCCGACCGACTTTGTCGACTCGATTTCTCCCACGACCTTGCCCTCGGCGACGGTCGAGCCGACCTTGGGGAGGTCGACGAAAACAATGTCACCGAGCTTCTCGGCGGCGTATGCCGTAATGCCCACGGTCGCGACCGAGCCTTCGACGAGCAGCCACTCGTGCTCAGTGGTGTATTTCAGTGCCTGCACGTCAGTCATGATTGACCTCTTTCTTATAGAAGGGCACAGCAACTACGGACGCCGCGACGCGGCTTCCCCGAACGTCAATGTCGAGAGTATTCCCGGTTGCAGAACTTGCAACGTCTACGTATGCCATCGCGATGGGATACCCCAGCGTCGGCGACAGCGCACCGCTCGTGACCACTCCGACCACGTCGTCACCGTCATACACCTCGTAGCCAGCCCGGCCAGCACGCTTGCCTTCGCTTACCAAGCCGACCAGCACCCTAGCGTCTGAGGGTGGCCCAGCCTCGATCGCTGATCGACCTACGAAGTCGCCGTCTTTGGCGAGCGCGACGACGCGGCCGAGTCCCGCCTGCACGGGAAAGGTATCGAGATTCAGCTCGTGTCCGTAGAGCGGCATGCCCGCTTCCAGCCGAAGGGTGTCGCGGCTGGCGAGACCGGCCGGCACGAGGCCGAAGCCCGCGCCCGCCGCCGTCAGGGCGCCCCACAGCTCGGCAGCGGCATCCGCTGCTACATAGAGTTCGAATCCGTCTTCGCCCGTGTAGCCGGTTCTTCCGACCATGATCGGCACCGCGTCAAAAAGTGCGTCGGTGCTCCAGTAGTACTTGAGTTCGTCGAGCGGTGTGCCGAAGTGGTTCAGGCCAGCGGTCGCCTCGAGGATGCCGCGCGAGCGTGGTCCCTGCACCGCGATAAGCGCTATCTCATCGCTGCGGTCAACGAGCTCGACGTCGAATCCCGCAGTTCGCTCGGAGAAAGCCTGCACCACGGGAGAGCGATTGCCGGCGTTCGCTACGATGAGGTAGTCGTCATCGGCGCGTCGGTATGCGACGAGGTCATCGATGATGCCCCCGGTGGGCGACAACAGCAGGCTGTACTTCGCCTGCCCGATCCCGACCGCGGAGAGCTTGCCCGCGAGCGCGAAGTCGAGGTACGCGGCAGCATCCGGTCCCGACACGGAAATTTCGGCCATGTGGGAGATATCAAAAATTCCGGCGGCGGTGCGCACGGCGTGGTGTTCCGCGAGGTCCGAGCTGTACCGCACCGGCATCTGCCAGCCGGCGAAGTCGGTAAAGCTTGCACCGGCGTCGACGTGCAACTGGTGAAGCGGGCTCTGTCTGTCGACGGAGTCGGAACGTATCGTCACGGAGTTCTCCTGAATGCACGGCTGTGAGTAGAACTCCCCCTCTGTATGGGGCCTGAGAGCTTCGGGACTAAAGGGTCCCTTTCACCGACGGCGGCTCCGGAGCAATGTATCTGCTCCAGCGCGCTTTCCAGAGTGGCCAGTTCGATGCGGTACGTGTACCTGAGAGATTGGCGGGGAGGCTTGCTCCTTCGGTGCTCGCTATTGTGACGAGCTCTCCCGCATCGTGTTTCGGCCCAATATTGAGTTGCACCACGATTCTAGCAAGGTCGCTGTCGCCGACGCGTAGTCCCCTGCCCTGCGGAAGCATCGTCGCGGTCAGCCGCTAGGTCGGGTACTGGGCAGTTGGCCACCGCCGCCCCATGCGGCGGTCGAACCGCACGGGCTGGAATCGCGCCCGTCCGGCCTCCGGGTAATTGGTGAGCTCGCCAAACACGACCCTGTCGCCATGCGCGTACAGATCGACCCGCACAAAGTCGCAGTCCGCCGCCAGCCGTTCGGCGACTCGAAGCATGTGTGGCAGCAGATGCGGACGCGAAGGTGCTTCCTCGCTTCGCTGGTAGACCAATCGCACCGGTAACCGCTTCCATTGTGGAGTCAAGATGTCGCGCTTGTGGCCGACGAGTCGGTCGCTGTCAAACTGGATGAAGAGGCACTTACCGTGCACCATGAAGAACTTGAAATCGGGTGGTGAAACGATTCCCGAGTCAAGATACTCCTCGACGAGAATCCGACGCTCGCACCCTGAGTAGCACCATTCGGGGTAGACCGAACTGTGGGTCGTCGAGAAATCGAGCCCCAACCAATCGGTGAAGAGGGCGGTCATGAGGGCCGGGTCGATGTTCTCTCGTCGCACGGCGAACGTGCCCCACCGAGCCGACTCCACATCAGTGGGCAGGCGAGCATCCTGGGGCGCGTGCGGGGAAACGATGATCGTGCCCCCGGAACCATGGGCAACTTTCGCGACATAGGAATCGGGGAGCGCGTTCCAATCAACCTGCGCACTGTCTGACACCAGATAGGCGCGCGTGAGGTACTGCGGGCCGATTCGGTCGGCGACAAAGTCTCGGACCGCGACCTTGTCGGCGAACATGATCATTCTCGGGTCACGGTCGTGAACGATCTTGTGGAAGATCTTCTCGGTAAACAGGACGGGGTGAAGCGCTGCGCGCTCGAGGGCAGCCGGATCGAACTCGAAGTCCTTGACGACGGCTGGCCGTAGCCCACGGACTATGGTGCCCAGAGCCGCACGAACACGCGACGACACCTGTGGCCACCAGCGGTCATCGCCAGATTTCTCCGAATCCATGGTGCAATTCCTGAGGTGTCCGCTACTCTCGCACCCGAATGAGTACCTCGTTGCGCCGAAGGAACCCCGGCTTCCACGGCGGGTCGTAGCGCGCGAAGTACACCTCGCCGTCAGTCTCGAGCCCCTCACGAGCGGCCGCCGCGAGAAGCCGCCCTGCGCCCTCGTCGAACCGTGCAGCGGTGGTTGTGCCGCTAAAGGTGAGCGCAGCCACGAGCGCGGCGCTCACAGCATGCCGGCGCACCTCGTTGTCTAACGGTTCGGGAGCGGATGCGACATCCATCGATGCCGGCATCACGAAGCTGACGGTCTGCCGACCCGCCGCCTGAGGTGTCTGCAAGACCGGCGCAGTCATGGCGATCTGCTGTCTCGACGCATTATTGCCGCTGATGTAGCGAATGAGCGGTTGGAAGCCTCGGTTACCGGCCTCCGAATAGCTTCCCGAAACATCGACTTCGACGAGCACGTGATCGGGATA
>JBBQZJ010000090.1:0-8151 GCA_038207805.1 Actinomycetales bacterium
GTCCGGGAACGATTTTGTACTTCACCTTCGCCGTGTACTTATCCCACAACTCGCCGTATTTTGCCCTGCAGACCCCGCGATTCGCGGGACTTTCAATGGGCGGAACCGGTGGGATTTGAACCCACGGTGGGCTCTCACCCACACAACTTTTCGAGAGTTGCACCTTCGGCCGCTCGGACACGGTTCCGGGGTCGAGTTTAGTACACGGCGGAGACCCCGTGATCGCGCACACGTGATGCACGCTTTGTGGCGGTATACCCCCCGGGGTATACTCGGGTCTTCAATCCAATGGAGCACTATGAACAGTATTGATGTTCGAACCCTCGCCGAGCTTGACGAGTTGACCCTGATCGACGTGCGGGAGGCGTTTGAGTACGCGTCGGGCCATGCGCCGGCCGCAGTCAACATCCCGCTGAGTGAATTCGTCGCCCGGTCGGGCGAAATCCCCCGCGAGACCCCGCTCTACATCATCTGCGAGAGCGGTGCCCGCAGCGCACAAGCCACCGAGTGGCTCGACTCGCAGGGCATCACCGCGAGCAACGTGGTAGGAGGAACATCAGCTTGGCGTGCCGCCGGCCTGCCCACTACTCAAGAAGGGAAGCCGTGAGTAACTCCACACACGATCCTGAGGCAATGCGCCTGATCACCAACCGACTCAAGCGTGCCGAGGGCCAACTCCACGCCCTCATTAGCGCGCTGCCTGACGCACACTGCCGGGATGCCGTCACCCAACTCGCCGCGGTGAGCAAAGCGCTCGACCGTGCCGGATTCGCAATCATCGCGAACGCGCTTGAATCGTGCGTCTCCGATATCGAAGGCAACCACGACGGTATGACCACCGACGACCTGGAGAAGCTATTCCTTATCCTCGCCTAGGGCGCCTACCGGTCGTCCTAGTGCGCCCTCCGCGACCACAAGCACGCACCGAGCGCCACGGCACCGACTATCAAGATGATGGATGCCCCCACCATCGTCGCCTCGGGGCCAACCTCGTAGTACGGATAGGAAACCAGTAGCCCGTTGTAGGTGAACACGCTCCTGCCCGCGGAACTACTTACCGGAAATGGGTCGCTCACATAGCTCGCGGCCGAAATCACGACGGCCGAAAAGCCGGCCACGAAGCCCGCGACCGTCACCGCCAGAAGAACCCTGATTGGCTTCACGGGCGCGGCGGCCGCCAGCGCACGGCATTGATCGTGACGGCAGCGATCACGGCAATCAACCCCCCGACAAGGAACCACGGCGACAACGACTGCAAGACACTGGGGATTACGTATGAGCTGATCACGCTTCCGCTCGAGGCTCCCGTCGAAAACAGATTTTGCGCGATCCACTGGCCCGCAACGCCAACCACGATGAACGCTGCAGCAATGACCCAGAGGCAACGAAGCCAGGGGTTGCCGCGAGTATCGATCCGTTCGACCACGCCAAAGCGAATTTCAGCGGAGCTGAACTCGACAGGCTCGATCACCTCACGCTCGACCGCTGGACGCTGTGGCGCCGGCAGCTCGCCCGTCGTGGGTGTGTTATCCGACCGGTCGAAGCCACGCTGAAACGCCGGATCGAACCGCGGGTCGAAATCGGATGTCACCCCCCGAGCTTATCCCCGGGTGTTCCTGCCGTCAGGGCCGAACGACCACGACCGGACAAGGCGCCGCCAATACCAGATCTTCGCTCACTGAGCCCAGCACCGCCTTGACAACACCGTGCCGGCCGTGACTTCCCACGACGACCATCCGCGCGTGCAGACTTGCCGCATACAGTGCCCGCAGTGGGCGCGCCGTGAGCACCTCAGAGATGACGTGAAGGTCGGGGTACTCCTGTGCTAACCCCGCGAGTGCCTCAGCGAGCACGCGCCGATCCTCTTCGCTGGGCGACGCAGGCCACGGGCTCTGATCTGTTCCCCAAGGTTCTGGTGCGCTCCATGCGTAGATCGCGGTCAGTGGCTCGCCCACCCAATCCGCCTGAGCGGCAGCGAAAGCGACGGCAGCGGCGGAGGCCTCAGAACCGTCGACGCCGACGACAATCCCGGAGCCCACCGCCAGACCATCGCGGATGACCGCTACGGGACACGATGCCGCCGCAACAATTCGAGCTGCACGACTAGTCGGAATGAGTTCGCTGATATCGCCCCGTGGGTGCGTGCCAACAACGAGAAGCTCCGAGCTGTCCGCGTACTCCGCCAACTGATGCACAGGCGACCCGATGAGCACTCGGGGGTGCACCGAGACAGCCGGATCGATGAGACGAGCCCGCTCGACTTCAGCGCGCAACGCCTCTTCTGCTTCCAAAAGCGCCGTCTCTGCCCAGTCTGGGGGAAGGGTTGTCCACGTGATGTCGACCACGTGAACCAACTCGACAGCAAGTCCTCGCGGGGCGGCGTATCCAATCGCCCAGCCAATTGCGGGATGGCCCGCGGTGCGGCCACTAACCCCCACCATGATCGTGCCCATGAGAACCTCCTGGCCGGCCGGGTGCCGAATCACCTTAAGCCTGCGCCGTTCGCGCGCCACGGGTTAGGGCCGAAAGTCCCTGTGCCGTATTGGCTCCCGTCAATCCTCGGTAGTCCAGCGTTGGATGTAGGGACTCGACTCCGTTATCGTCGTCATCTTCGAGCCGGAGCACTCGACCGTCATGGCGGTGCCCGAAAGCGGGTCGCTGGGGATCGGGATCGACGACTCGCCTGACACACCGTTGATTGTCATGAGGTTCTGAACGGTATAACCGCCAGAGTTCCAGTTGGCAAACTCCATCACGTTGGTGTTTCCCCTCCAGCCCCAGTCGCCGAAAGGGGCTCCTTCGTGAATTTGAACCAGCGTGATGGTAGCGCCCGCGTCGGTGGTGACCGTAATCGAAATCGTCGAGTTCACCGATGCGTTCAGTGTTCCGGCCTCGTCGAAGATCAGGGTGTTGCTACCGATTCCCGCGTACTCGATGACACCGAATCCCGTGGTGGCAAGTTGAGTCGCGATCTGGCTCGCTAGGTCGGGCAGGTCGAGCTCCCACGTTCTGCCCGAGATGCACCTCGTGTCGCCCCCGATGGCCAGATCGTCGCTTCCGGTGTCGCCAAGCTCGCCCGTTGACCCGCCCACTTCGTCAGCGCCGCCCCCGTCGGTCGGCCCCGAGCACCCCACCAAGACGGCCGAAACGATGAACGACACGAGTGCGAGTGATGCGACGCGCCGATGGCTTTTCATGTGCCCTCCCACAGTTGTTTCTAAGACTATCTCGCCCGCCTGCGTCAACCACAGAGGGTCTGCGACTCAAGGTCGTACGCCGCCTCTAGGCTTGCCGCATGGCTCGCCCGACAACCACGTTTCGCTGCACCGAGTGCGGCTGGACGAACCTGAAGTGGGTCGGCCAGTGCGGGGAGTGCCAACAGTGGAACACGGTGGTGGATGCCACGGCTCCTGTCGCCCGAGTTACAGCAGTGCGTCCCTTGAGCGGCGCGCGCCCCATCACGGAGATCGGGGCGGAGTCCGTCGCCCACTGGCCGAGCGGCATCGCGGAGTTCGATCGGGTACTCGGCGGCGGCGTGGTTCCGGGTGCTGCGATCCTACTCAGCGGCGAGCCCGGCGTCGGCAAGTCGACACTGCTTCTGGAGGTGGCCAGCCGCGCCGCGGCATCCGGCCAGCGTGTGCTCTATGTGAGCGCCGAGGAGTCAGTGAGCCAGGTGCGGCTGCGGGCCGAGCGCACCAATGCCTTGCAGCCGACTCTGTTTCTGGCCGCCGAGACCGATCTGGCGACGATCCTGGGCCAGATCGACGGGGTGCAGCCACAACTGGTGATCGTCGACTCGGTCCAGACTGTCGCCTCGGGTCTGACGGATGGCCTCGCGGGCGGTCCGTCGCAGGTGCGTGAGGTGGCATCGACCCTGATCCGCGTCAGCAAAGACCGCAACCTGCCCGTGCTGCTCGTCGGGCACGTCACCAAAGACGGCACGATCGCCGGCCCCCGACTGCTCGAACATCTGGTGGATGTCGTGCTGCAGTTTGAGGGCGACCGCCAGACGGCATTGCGGTTCGTTCGCGCCCACAAGAACCGGTTTGGACCCACCGACGAGGTCGGCTGTTTCGAGATGACCGGAGATGGAATCGCGGAGGTCGCCGACCCTAGCGGCCTGTTTCTCTCGCGGGCTCGGGTTCCGGTCAGCGGCACCTGCGTGACGATCGCCGTAGAGGGGCGCCGAGCGCTTCCGGTGGAGGTACAGGCACTGATTGTTAAGACCCAAGCGCCGCAGCCGCGCCGGGTCGTGAACGGCGTTGACTCCTCCCGGGTGGCCATGCTTCTCGCGGTGCTCGAGCGGAGGGCGAATCTCGCCCTCTCGAGCTTTGACGTGTACGTGTCGACCGTGGGTGGCATCCGGCTCACCGAACCGGGCGCCGACTTGGCGATCGCGCTGGCCATTGCGAGTGCCTACCGCGACAAGGCCTACCCGGTCACGCTTGCGGCGGTCGGAGAGATCAGCCTCGCTGGGGAGGTGCGGCCGGCATCCTCGGCCAAGCAGCGGGCCGCCGAGGCCAAGCGCCTCGGCTTCAGTCGGCTACTGGACAGCGAGACGATGCACCTTCGGGAGGCCCTGTGGCTCGCGTTCGCGGGCTCCATGGCCGAGAAAGTCGAGATCCCTGAATTCTGATGCGGATGCGCGACGGGCTCAGCGCACAGCTCAGCGAGTGATCATGATGTCGGGACCCCAGTCCTCGACGCGCCAGTCAATCCATCCGCTCTGACGATTGAGACGCACCGAGATCGAGTCCCAGGTGCCGTCGGCTGTGGTGCCGATGCACGCGAAGGTGTTGCCAACGACTAGCGGAGGCGCGGGACACTCAACGGTGAAAGACGCGCCAAGGGCCGCGGCGTCGGCTTCGACCGAGCTCGCCACCTCCTGCGCGAAGAAGCCGGGAACCGCGGCAATGACGAGACCGGGGAGCACGAGAATGCCCGCCAACACGGCCGTGATCGACCCAACGAATCCGGCGATGGGGGCGAAGCCCTTGCCCGTCTGGCGGTAGGTGCGCATCGCTCGCACCAGCAGATAGCCGGGCTGAGCAAACAAGGCCCACCATGCTCCGGCCGGTCGCTCGTGACCCCACAGCTTAAGCAACAGGCGATCGAACCCAGCAAGGCCGAGCACCACGAAATACGGTGCAAACCAGACAACGAGGTAAAGCGGGTAGTTGCCGCCGAGGTTGTTAAGGATCAGTGCCGCGCTGACCGCCAACTGGATCACGGGCATGAGCGCGATGATCCACACCGCAAAGGTGTAGCTACGCATGCGCTTGGGCGCACGGGTCGGGGCTTCTTTTTCCTCGGCGAGGGAACTGAGCATGGATGCCGCAGGCGCAGCGTTGGTGTGACTTGAGGCACGTCGTGGGCCCGGAGTCACATCATCCACGGTGTCGGTCAAGGGGGGCTCGAGCTCTTTGAGCGTCATGGCGAGCAAGGGCTGGGCGCTCAACTCGTCACGGTCAGAATCGGCGTCAATCTCGGCGGGATAGTCGTAATCGAGCACAGTCGACTCGTCGGCAAAGCGCGGCAGGTCAGTATTTTCACGCTCGCGCTCGCGCTGTTCGCGCCGCGACGGGAGGTCATCCCACGACTGCGCACCTTGCTCCATGGGCTCGGACTCGGCAAAGCTCCAACGGGCCGCCGGCTGCACGATCATGGGCGCTCGAACCTCGGAGGTGTGCTCCGTCCACGATTGAGCATCCCACCAGCGAAGCTGGGGAAGCCCAAGAGGGTCGGGGTACCAACCTGCTGGCACACCAAAGTTGTCGTCCACATCAATAGAGTAACCGTCATGTGTGGCTGACAGAAAGCTTTGTCCACTAAGGTCTGCACCCCCAGTTCAGGTAACCTTCAACTATCTAGCGAGACTTTATGGGTTGCGTACAACTGAATGCGGAGTAAATTCTTCTATTACCGGAGGGGTTAAACCCGAAGGGGGTCGGAGGGGTTAAACCCGAAGATCGTCGGCGGGGCAACCCGTTGGCAAACAGAAAGACCCTCGAGCGCCGCAAGGTGCACGGGGGTCTTTCGCCGTTAAGCGCCACCATCTGGGCCGCAACGCGTGCGCGCCGCTACCATCGAGCATGACCATCGAAACCGGCCTCACCGCCTTGGCGATCGTGCTCAGCGTCGCAAGCGTTGCCCTGTCGGGCTGGTTCTCTATCCGAACGGCACGCCTCAACCGAGAACTCGACGACCAGCGGGACGAGCGCCTCGAGGCTCAGTCAGCGCTCAAAGCCGCCGAACGGGTCTACGAGCCGCTCGCGCAAGCGGCCGCCGAACTGCAATCCCGCATCTTCAACATTGTCGAGACGGGCTGGGTTCCGCTGATGAAACGCTACGAAACCCACGGCGACTACGCGATCGCGAGCACCGCGTTTCTGTTTGCCCACTATTTCGGGTGGATCGAGGCGCGACGCCAGGCCGTACTCTCGTCAAGCGGTGAGGGTGGCCGCGACATCTCGGTGCAGAAACTCATCGACGGTGTGGTGAAAACGCTGAGGCGAAGCGAAGACAGCGTCGCATTCCTGTTTTTCACCACCGAGCAGCGCGCGATCGGCGAGCTCATGTGCCAGTGGGAGGTCGTTTCCAAGGTTCGCACCCCCACGGTCATGGGGTACGCAGCCTTCATTGCGAAGTACCGGGCGGATGCCAGCTTCCGCAACTGGTTCACGCCGATCGACGAAGGCATGGGCCTGGTGGCCCAGGGGGACGTGCGTCGCCTCGCGGACATCCAGAGGGCCCTCGTGGATCTCATCCACGAGCTGGACCCCAAGGGCAAGTACACCGCCGGCTACACGCTTGAGCCGATCGACCTCGACGCACCGATGGGGCACCCGAGCGGCTGAGCTAGCCCTAGTCTCGCTGCGCCCCTAGTCTCGCAGCGCCCCTAGCCTCGCGCCGCCGCTAATCTCGCAGGGCTCCCAGCCACGCGTTGACCTCGGCCGTGAACTGAGTCGCCACGGGTCGGTCGGCGCCGTCGATGGCCCGGATCGGCGCGAAGTGCCGCACGCTCGAGACGAGCCACGCTGCATCCGATGCCCGCAAGAGGTCGGGAGTGGTGAGCTCAAACGCGGTCGTCATGCCGACACTCTCGGCGTAGCGGAACACGTTGGCCTGCGTTGTGCCATCGAGAATTCCGAGACCCGTTCCCGGGGTGAGCAAGTGGTTCGCCCGACGGTAGATGACGGTCGACGTCGGACCCTCGAGCACGATGCCGTCCGAGGAGACGAAGACCACGTCGTCGTCGCCGCGCCGCACCGCCTCACGCACCGCCGAGCGGTTGATCGCATAGCTGAGGGTCTTCGCGCCGGCGAGCAACCACGGTGACGTCTGCTCGACGTCATGCCGGTAGCCACGGTCGAGCAAGCTCACCCGAACGCCGACGGTGCGATCCCGAGAGAAGTCGGGCGAGTGCGCCCCAAACGCCCAGCCGGTCGGGATGCCGCTGCCCTCGACGCCGCGCGTCATCACTGTCTTGACCCACGCCTCGGCGGCCGGGTCGAGTGCGGCAACCGTTGCGTGGATGGCCGCCCGCCAGGTCTCAAGGTCGGGGGCGGGGAGGTCGAGCATTGCGGCCGAGTTCGCGAACCGGCGCAGGTGGTGATCGAGCGCCTGCGGACGCCCGGCCCCGACACTGATGGTCTCGAAGATGCCGTCGCCGCGCGTGGCTGCGAGGTCGAGCACGCTCAACTGTGGCTCGTGGGGGTCGACCATGGTGAACGCGGGCGCCGAGTCACTGTGTGCTGGGGCATCCAACGACGGTCGATTGACAACTGTCAGGATTTGGGTGGGCACCCGCACATTCTCGCAGATCGAATTTGAGTGCACTATTTCCATGCCCGGGGCGCCGACGCCCTGCAGCCGCTACGGCGTCGTCAACTCCAGCGCGTCGAGCACATCTTGGGGTACGGCCTGCATGGGATGCGGGCCCGCAACGTCGAACCAGATCGACTCGAGCACCCCGATGTTTTGCACCAGAAAGTCTCGCAGCGACTCCATGTCATAGGCGGCGACGGTGAGGTCGTCCTCCTCGGGCAACATCCGTTGGTAGTTCTCGAGCGACGAGAACAGCAGGAGCATGTAGCTGTCCACTTCGCCGCGACGGAAAACGCGCACCTGCGGGGCGCCCTCGGCGGGGAG
>JBBQZJ010000091.1:0-8067 GCA_038207805.1 Actinomycetales bacterium
AGGGCTCATTCCCCCGGTGTCGATGCTGTTGAAACCGGCGGTACGGGTTTGCACCGACTGAAAGAACCCGGCGAGAATCTTTGCTGGCCAATCGAGACTGCCCAGTGTGCGGGGGTTGTTCCATTCCAGTGCCGTAATGAAGACAGCGCCAAGAACCGTCAGTAGCACTGTGGCCCACAGCACGATTCGCGTGTTCATCGACCACAGCAGGGGGCTGCGAAAGTGCTTGCGCAGTTGCATGATCACCGGGAAGCCAAGCCCTCCAAGGATGATCGCGGCACAGATCGGTAGGCAGATGATCGGGTCGGCGACAAACTGCATCATGCTGTCGCTAAACAAGGCAAAGCCGGCGTTATTGAAGGAAGAAACCGAGTGAAAGACCCCGAGCCACAACGCCTCGCCGAATGGCTTACCGTAGCCGATGGCGAACTGTGCCGTCAGGATCACCGCGACGACGGCTTCGATCACTAGCGAGATCTTCACGACGCCAAGGATCAGCGAGCGCACGTCTTCGAGACCGAGGCTTTTCACTTCAGTGGCCGCTGTCATCCGGGACCGCAATGACAGTCGCCGCACCACAGCGAGACCGACAACCGACGCGAACGTCATGACGCCGAACCCGCCCACTTGAATGAGGACGAGAATCACTACCTGGCCGAATCCCGTCCAGTAGGTCGGCGTGTCCACAACAACCAGTCCCGTGACAAAAAGCGCCGAAGCGGAGGTGAACAGGGCCTCAAGGAATGTGGCCCCGCCGGGACCTGCCTTCGCTATCGGCAGAAGCAGGAGCACCGTTCCGACCAACACGGCGCCGAGGAATCCCAAAAAGACCGTCCGGGCGGGCCGCACCTTTGTCGGGGCGGGAGGAGCAGCGGGTTCGGGGCGGAACGTCACCAGTACGACGATACGGCAGCGGGATGTCCCCGGATAGCGCCGACGGCCGACCCACATCCTCACGGAACAAACGTGCTGTTCTACGCGCCCGTAGGCTGGACCCATGCGATTTGGAATCTTCATCCCCCAGGGCTGGCGCCACGATCTTGTCGACATCGAACCCAACAAGCAATGGCAAACGATGAAGTCGTTGGCCGAAGCCGCCGACGCCGGCCCGTGGGAGTCGCTCTGGGTGTTCGACCACTTCCACACTGTGCCGGTTCCGACTCAGGAGGCGACCCACGAGGCGTGGACATTGATGTCGGCATTCGCGGCATCCACCCAACGCATCCGGCTGGGCCAGATGTGCACGTGCATGAGCTATCGCAACCCGGCCTATCTAGCGAAGGTCGCGGCGACCGTCGACATCATCTCCGGCGGACGCACGGAGATGGGCATCGGTGGAGGTTGGTACGAGCACGAATGGCGAGCGTATGGGTACGGCTTTCCCGAGATCAAGGAACGGCTCGGCCGCTTGCGCGAGGGTGTGGAGATCATGCGCCAGGCGTGGACGACGGGATCGGCCACCCTCGATGGCCAGTATTACCAGGTGGATGGCGCCATCGTTCGACCCCTTC
Organism: Actinomycetales bacterium; assembly: GCA_038207805.1. Classification (GTDB taxonomy): domain Bacteria; phylum Actinomycetota; class Actinomycetes; order Actinomycetales; family Microbacteriaceae; genus Rhodoglobus. Next base: position 1,512 of record JBBQZJ010000091.1, read on the forward strand.
CGTTGCAGGAGGGGGGCATCCCCCTGTGGGTGGCCGGCGGCGGCGAGAAAGTGACGTTGCGCATCGCGGCTCAGTACGCGCAATACACGAACTTCGCTGGCACGCCAGACGAGTTCGAGGCAAAGAGTGCATTACTTCGTGGCCACTGCGCCGACCTCGGTACCGATTTCGAGGCGATCACCAAGTCAGCCAACTACCAGACCGTGATCGGTTCGACCGAAGCCGAGGTCAAGGACCGCGTCGATGCCGTCGTCGACCGGGTCGCTCGCTACATCGGACCTGAGCACACCGAACGGTACCGTCGGCAATACTTCGGACCGGATGCGATGGGCGTGGGCACGCCCGAGCAACTGATCGAACGGCTGGGCGACATGAAAAAGCGGGGGATGACCTACGCCATTCACAACTTCCCGGAGTCGGCCTACGACCGCAGCGGTATCGAGTTGTTCGAGCGCGAGGTCATCCCCGCCCTGAGCTAAGGCTTACCGTCGGGAGAGTGACCCGCCTGCGCGCACCCGCGACACAGCATCAACCGTTGCCGCGAGGATGAGCACACCACCCGTGACCAGGAAGTTCACTCCGCCGGGCAGGTTGAGCAGGCCGAGCCCGTTCGTGATCACGGCGATCACAAGCGCACCCACCGCCGCGTGAAAGAGACGACCGCGTCCGCCGAAGAGGCTCACGCCGCCGACGACCGCCGCTGCAACGCCGCTCAAGACGATGTCGCGGCCGAACGCGGCATCCACAGCGCCGACCTTGCTGGCACTGAACACCCCGGAAACGACGGCGAGAGTCGAGCAGACGGCGAATGCGGCCCACTTGATGCCGACCACCTTGATGCCAGCCCGGCGGGCCGCCTCGGCGTTGCCACCGATCGCGTAGATGTAGCGACCGAACTTGGTGCGGTCGAGCATAAACGTGCCGAACCACAGAATTACTAGGGTGATCGGCACCACGATCGGCACGCCGGAGACCGCAAGAAAGCCGGTGCCGCGGTTGTTGTTGAGGAGGGCGACGATGTAGCCACCAACCACGACAATGACCGCAAGCTTGATGAACACCAGGGCGATAGTGCGGTTGGGAACTCCCGCGCGCGTGCGTCGACGCCGATCCAAGATCGACGTTCCGGCGGACACCAGGAGGATCACGGCCAGCATGGCCCAGCCTCCCCAGACGGGAAGGTTCGAGTTCTGGATGGCCAGGATCTCGGGCTGCTGAATGCGGTAAAGACCGCCGTCGCCGATAATGATGAGCTGCAGTCCCTGGAAACCGAGGAACAAGCCCAGCGTCACGACGAAGGAGGGTATCCCGACCTTCGAGACGAAGAATCCGATGAACAAGCCGATGGCGAGGCCGACCACAAGTGAAATGATTATCGCGAGAACCCAGTTCATCGCGATGCCGCCCGGGTTGGAAAGCACCACGAAAACGGACATCGCAACACCCGAGGTAACACCGGCCGACAGGTCGATCTCACCGAGCAGAATGACGAAAACGAGTGCCATGGCGAGCATGACGAGCGTTGCCGCCTGGGTGAGGAGGTTCGCGAAGTTGCGTTCGGTCAGAAAGAACGGGCTCAGAACGCTAAAGAGAACGCTGAGTACGACAAAGCCGCCGATAGCGGGCAGTGCCCCCATGTCCCCACCACGAAGGCGCTGAACATAGGCGCGAGCCTGCTCGGCGAGGGAGCCCTCTTGGCCGCTGCCGATGAGGTCGTTCGTGGGATTTCCCATGGTGTCCTGCGATGTCAGTGGGGCGCTCATGCCGCTTCTCCCGCGTAGGTCTTGCTTCCGGTGATGTAGCCGACGACGTCGTCGCTGGTGGTCTTGGATGCCTCAATCGAGGCAACCATCTGCCCGAGATAGAGCACATTGATGTAGTCAGCAACCTCGAAGACGTCTACGAGGTTGTGGCTGATCATGATTACGGCGACGCCCTGATGCGCGAGCCTGCGGACCAGCGCGAGCACTTGCTCAGTCTGCGCGACTCCGAGTGCTGCCGTCGGCTCGTCCAGAATGACGACCTTGGCCGACTGAAGCACCGAGCGAGCAATCGCAACAGTCTGGCGCTGACCACCCGACAGAGACGACACCTTCTGGCGCACCGACTTGACCGTTCGTACGGAGAGAGACCGCAGTGTCTCGGATGCTTGCCGCTCCATCTCGCCCTCGTCGAAGGTGCGCAGCGACGTCTCTTCGCGACCGAGGAACATGTTTTGAACGATGTCCAAGTTGTCGCAGAGCGCTAGATCCTGATACACGACCTCGATGCCCAGCCGGGACGCCTCGCGAGGGTTGTGCAGGTCGACGGGCTGTCCTTCGTACAGGACTTGACCCTCGTCATAGGGCTGCACCCCGGCGAGGCCCTTAATCAGGGTGGACTTGCCCGCCCCATTGTCGCCTACGAGGGCGGTGACCTTGCCCGGGTAAGCCTTGATACTTACGCCCTTGAGCACGCTCACTGGTCCGAAACTCTTCTTTACATCGATCAATTCGATGATGGGCACGTCCATATGCCGGTTTCCCTTCCTGTCCCGAGACGTCGTCGTCGCGGGTGTCTGTGCGCCGATACTACGCTACGCAAAGTGGGGCCCCGCGCTTTTGCGCGGAACCCCACTTCATGAACTACTGCGGTACTACTTCACGCCGAAGGTGTCACAGGCAGCAACAACGTCGCCGGTGCAGATTTCGGCTGCCGAAGCGTCGCCAGCATCGATGACGGTCTGAACCAGGTCAGCCGTAACGAGTACCGGCACAACGGCCTCGAACGGCTTGCCGAACAGCTCCTTGTTTGTTGTCGGGGTTTCGCCCTTCAGCAAAGCGATAGCGAGCTTCGAAGCGGCGTCCGCTTCGAGGGTGAACGGCTTGTAGACCGTCGCGGTCTGCTTGCCGAGCAACACGTTCTGGAGCCCAGCAACAGACGCATCCTGCCCTGAGACAGGCACGGTGAGGCCGTTCTTGTCCAGAATCGTGATGACGCCGGCGGCGTTCGTGTCGTTGGCAACCCAGACAGCGTCAACTACGCCACCGAGCGAGGTCAGCGCCTGCTCGAAGTTCGTAGCGGACTTCGCGCCATCCCAGACACCGGTCGGCTCAGCGGCCGCAGTGATGCCAGCAGCTTCCATCACGCCAACTGCGCCTTCGCGGAACAGCGCCGCGTTACCGTCGGTGGGGTCTCCACCCATGTAGACGACGACAGCCGTGGCCGGGTCCTTGCCAGCAGCGGCAAGTCCGTCAAGGATCGACTGGCCCTCGAGCTCGCCAACCTTCACGTTGTCGAACGACACGTAGTAGTCGGCCAGCATCGACGGGCTCGCCGCGTCGCCGGTGGTGATCGGGCGGTCATATGCGATAACCGGGATGCCCTGCTCCTGTGCCTTCTGGGTCACGGCAACCGCCGCACCCTGGTAGTCAACGAGGATCATGACACCGCAGCCCTTGGTGAGCTGCTGGTCCGCAATCGTGGCGTACTTGTTGGTGTCGCCCTGGGCGTTCTGGATGTCGGCCTCGAAGCCGGCATCGGTGAATGCCTTCTCGAGTGCCGGGCGGTCGCCGTTTTCCCAGCGCGGCGAAGAGGCCGAGTCCGGGAGAATCACGCACGCACGAGTGATGGTTTCTGCGGGGGTAGTTGTGCCTGCCGAACAGCCGGCCAGCAACAGTGCCGACGCGGCAAATGCCGCGGCGATCGAGATCGATGAAGAAGTCTTCACGTCACTCCCTTTCTGTGGTGAAGGAATTCACTCCTGGGTGTGCGCCTGACAACAATGAAAGGCGGTATTTGAATTGTGTGCCCACATTGCTGTAAATGCGCTCGACTGGACGTAACGATCCGGTAACCGCAGTGAGCATTTCGGATTCCGTCACCCCGCGGCCCCAGCTGCCTGCTCGGTGAGACGGGCGATCGGGTGTGATTCGTATTTCCGCGGGGCCGGAGATCACCCGCCAGTCCGCAACGCTGAGCTACCGAACGGGTAGATTTATGGGATGAATCCGTTGCAGGCCCGAATCATCTATGACCTCAACGTCGCTCCGTCGATCGTGCCCGCCGAGCAGATCGTGGCGCGCGTGGCGTTCCTCGCCGACTACCTGCTGGCATCCACCGCGAAGGGACTCGTTCTGGGCGTTAGTGGTGGCCAGGATTCGTCGCTGGCGGGGCGACTGTGCCAACTCGCGGTGGAACGAGTGCGGTCCAGCGGTGTCGAGGCCCAGTTTGTCGCGGTGCGGCTGCCCTACCGTGTACAGGCCGACGAAGCGGACGCTCAACTCGCGCTGGACTTCATCAGGCCCGACCGCGAGGTTACCTTCAACATTCAGCGAGGCGTGGATGGTGTGGTCGCCGAGTACGAGACCGCGGCCGGCGAAGGCATGAGCGACTTCACCAAAGGAAATGTCAAGGCCAGAATGCGAATGATCGCCCAGTACGCCATTGCCGGACAAGCGGGCCTGCTGGTCGTCGGCACCGATCATGCCGCCGAGGCGGTGACCGGCTTCTTCACGAAGTTTGGTGACGGCGGCGCTGACCTCCTTCCCCTGTCGGGGCTGACCAAGCGGCAGGGACGTTCACTGCTCGAACAGCTCAGCGCACCCGAGCGGCTGTACCTCAAGGCGCCCACCGCCGATCTGCTCGACGGACAGCCCGGTCAGACGGATGAGGCGAACCTCGGTCTGAGGTACACGCAGATCGATGACTATCTCGAGGGCGAGGAGGTCGCCCCCGAAGTCGCCGTAGCGATCGAGACTCGCTACGTAGCCACGCAGCACAAGCGGCGTGAGCCCGTCACGATGTTTGACGACTGGTGGCGCTAGTGGCGACTGTCGCAGTCGCACAGTTCGCCCCTGGAACAGATTCCGACCAGAACCTCGCGACGATCACCAAGCTCGTCGAGCTGGCGGTGGCTCGGGGTGCAACGCTCGTTGTTTTGCCCGAATATTCGTCATACTTCAGCGCCGAGATGGGTCCGGATTGGATCGATGCCGCCGAAAGCCTCGACGGGCCCTTTGTGTCTGGGCTTGCGTCGCTTGCGAAGCGTCTGAGCGTGCACATCGTCGCGGGCTTAATCGAGTCTGGCGATGAATCGCACGTGCGCAATGCGGTGGTCGCGCTGGACAGCTCAGGGGAGGTCGCGGCCGCGTATCGCAAGGTGCATCTGTACGACGCGTTCGGGCAGCGCGAATCCCACTGGGTTCTGCCGGGCGAGATCGCAGAACCGGAGACCTTCGAGTGGGGCGGGTTCACCGTCGGAATTCAGACGTGTTATGACATCCGCTTCCCCGAGATGACCAGACGTTTGGTAGACGCCGGGGCTGACCTCGTGCTCGTGCCATCCGAGTGGGTGCGAGGCCCCCTCAAAGAGCAGCACTGGCGAACCTTGCTTACGGCCCGCGCGCTGGAGAACACCATCTTTGTCGCGGCGGCCGACCATGCTCCTCCGATCGGAGTCGGCAACTCCATGGTGATCGATCCCATGGGAGTCGAGCTTGCGACGATTGGGGAAGAGACCGGCGTTGCTGTAGCCGAAGTGGACCCCGCCCGCATCGGGGCAGTTCGCGCCATCAATCCCGCACTAGCGATGCGGCGGTTTGCCATAGTCCGGCGATAGCCCTCACCCGGTTTGGGGGTGTCACTCTCCGACGGGGAGGGCCGGATCGGGGTACAGTGAGGGTGTTCTATCCAGAGGGGGTCTGGTCTTGCCTGAACCATTTAGAGTCATCGTCATTGAGGATGACCCCGATGTGGCGTTGTTCTCGAAGACCGTGCTGGAAAAGCGCGATCTGTGTGTCGTACTGACGATCGCGGATCCGCGCGAGGTTGGTGCATCCGTGCTGGAATTCGCACCGGATCTGGTCATCACTGATATCGAGCTTCCCGGCGCTTCTGGCCTGGAGTTGATCGGGGTGATCCGCGAACTTCGGCCCGGCATCCCCATCATCGTGATGACGGCGCACGCGTCTCTCGACTACGCGGTAAGCGCCCTCCGCAGCCAGGCCGACGAGTTTCTGACCAAACCTGTCGCTTCCGCCGATCTCATCGCACATGTCACTCGGCTTGCTACTGCGTCTAGGGAGGCGGCCGCCAACGCTCCGCAGAAGCAGATAGTGCTCGCGATCGGCGCACACCCCGACGACGTCGAGGTCGGCGTGGGCGGAATTCTTGCAGCGCACTCTGCTGCTGGCGACTCGGTGACGATTCTTACCCTGTCGGCCGGGATGCGCGACACGGGTCTGCGAGGGGCGTTCGGCGAGAGCACGAGCTCGGCAGCCGTCATCGGCGCCGAGGTAATTTTCGAAGACATTGCCGCGCAGGCCATGTCGTCATCGGTAGAAGTGTCTGCAGTGATCAGCAAGGTCGTGCGTGATCTGAAGCCCACCATCATTTACTCGCACAGCACCAACGATGCCAATCAGGATCACCGCGCGGTGTATGACGCGACCCTCGTCAATTCGTCAGCCGTACGAACCGTGGCATGCTATCAAGGAACGTCGGCGACGGTTGAATTTCGGCCAAACCGCTTCGTCACGATCGACGGATTCACTGATGTAAAACTCGCGATGCTGGC
>JBBQZJ010000092.1:0-8001 GCA_038207805.1 Actinomycetales bacterium
CGCCACGCGATCGCAAAGACGTCTGCGGCAAGATCTTCGACGAACCGGCGCTCGACGCGTCGAAACAGGTAGCCACTGACGGCAGGCAAGAACTGGATGTAGGCGCGCTCGAACGACGCGTCGGTGGACCCCATGTGGCTAGCTTGATTACCGCAGCGGCGGATTACAACCCAACGTTGTGGGCAGGTTGTTCGTCACGGGTCCGTCAGGTTGGGGTGACCGGCTCGTCCGTCGCATCCGCTCGCTAGGCTGCTGAGCATGTCACCCGCTGTGCCCGAGACCATGCAAGCGATTGTTCAGACCGCCTACGGCAAGTCCGGAGCCCTCGAGCTGCGTACCGTGCCGCGCCCGATGCCGGGGGTAGGCGAGGTGCTCGTCAAGGTGCACGCGACCGGGGTCAACGACCAAGACTGGGCACTCCTCACCGGCACACCGTTTTTCGTGCGACTCTTCGCCGGGCGCAAAGGTCACACAGGCCGCATCCTCGGGTGCGACGTTGCGGGTGAAGTCGTTGAGGTTGGCCCGGGCGCGACCACGTTCGGTGTGGGCGACCGGGTGTTTGGTGACCTGTCGGCTCAGGGTAACGGTGGTTTTGCAGAGTACCTGAGCACCTCCGAAAAGGGCCTGACGCGTATGCCCGACTCTCTCTCGTTCGTGGATGCCGCGGCCCTCCCGCACGCCGGCAACCTCGCCTACCAGGCCCTCATCGATGTCGCCGAGCTCACGCCGCACCACCGGCTGCTTGTCAACGGTGCCGGGGGAGGGGTTGGTCCGCTGATCGCGCAGCTTGCCACCCACCTCGGCGTGCGCGACATTGTGGGGGTCGACTCGGCATCCAAGCAGGAGTTCATGCACGCGGCCGGTTTCGCACGCACCCTCGACTATCGCAGCGTCGACTTCACCCGAACGGGCGAGCGGTTCGATGTCATCGTTGACACCCGACTGACGCGATCGCCGTTCGTCCTGCCTCGCGCACTCGCCCCAGGCGGCGTCTACGTCGCGGTGGGTGCGGCGACGTCGAGGCTGTTGGGTCTGGCAATCTGGGGCCGCGCCATCGGCACCCGCACCGGCAAGCAGGTGCGGATGCTCTGGCTTACGACCAACAAGCGCACCGCCGAGATCGCCCACCTTGCAGACGACGGCGTGCTGAAGCCACGGATCGATCGGGTGTTCTCGCTCGGCGAGACTCACTTCGCCATGTCGCGTTTCGGCGCGGCCGAGCAGCTCGGCAAGATCGTGATCGGCGTGGTCTAGTGGCTCGGGACCGCGCGAACCCCAGCCGCGCGAACCCCAGCTACACCTTCACCACCCCGCTCTGGGAGATGCAGGTCGCGGCGGCGTGGGTGTTCGTTTCGCTGCCGGTCGAGGCATCCGCCGCCATCAAGGCGATGCCGCGCCCCCCGAGGCCGGGGTTTGGGTCGATTCGGGTCGCGGTGACGCTCGGCGGGAGTCAGTGGCGCACCTCGATTTTTCCCGACTCGACGGTCGGTGTGTATGTTCTGCCGGTGAAGAAGTCGGTGCGCGCTACCGAGCGCGTCGAGATCGGCGACCGGGCGGAGGTGACCGTTGAGATTCTGGAGTAGGGCGGCGCTGGTCGTTCTCGCCACACTCCTGGTCGGCGCAGCAGCGCTAGCACTCGCCTCGGTCCTCGCTACGGGTGCGCCAGCGACCTGCGTCGAGACGGGGTGTTTTTGCGAGGCGGTTGGCACGAGCATCCCGCTACAGTTCGAGGCCAGCCTCAGTTCGCTCGTCTTCGTGGCCCTCGGGGCGTGGGCGCTGCTTCACCGTGCACAGCCGCTCACCCCCGAGCGGAGACTGGTGCCGCTGGGCGGCATCGCCATGATCCTGATCGGGGCCTCCAGTTTCGTGTATCACGCGACGCTCAGTTTCGTCGGTCAGTGGCTCGACGTCTTCACGATGTACCTTTTCGGCCTGGTGCTTGCGCTCGGCGCTCTCTGGCGCAGTGGACGGCTCGGGCCGCGGGCATCCATCGGCCTCTATGTCGGTCTGGCGATCGTTCTCGGTGTTGCTCAGTACGTCTATCCGGATGCCCGACGCATACTCTTTGCCGCCGTACTGCTGCCGGGAATCGTGCTTGAGCTCATGCCGCGCACCACCGGTCACGCCCTCACTTCGCCGCGGATGCGCTGGGTCATCGCGGGGGTAGCAACGATGGTTGTCGCGTTCTCGATTTGGCTTGTCGACCAGTCGCCGCTGTGTGACCCGACCTTCTGGCTTCAGGGTCACGCGGTGTGGCACGCGCTTGGCGCGGTAGCCGCATTCCTCGTGACGATGCATTGGCGACGGACGGCGCACCCGCCACCCACCCCGCTGAGCGAACCAGTGGGTGAAGCCCCCGGCTAGCCGCCGAAGCTGCGGCCGATAAACTGCCGCACGAGCGGCGTCGCAATCACGGTGAACGCGAGCAGATTCAGGGCGACCGTTCCCCAGAAGGCGCGGCGAAATCTGGGCTTCTTGGTCTTGTGTCTGAACACCTGCTGCGCCAAAATTGCGCCCGGCCACCCGCCAAGAAGCCCCAGCGCCAAAAGGGTCGACTCGGAGACCCGCCAGCCGCTGGCGAGCGCGCGCGCCTTGTCGAGCCCGTAGGCGCCAAAGGTCACGAGGCTGGCTCCGAGGTAGACGGCCAACACACTCAGCGGAATGGGCTTGAGCCAGTTGAGCACCGAGTAGATGGTAACAAAGGCGCCGACCACGACCAGCGCGAAGATCCCATCGACCAGCGGCCGCGCCATGCTCGCATTGAGGCGCGCCGGCCCGCGGACGTCGACAGCCAGTGGGCGTCCATCGCGGCCCACACCCACGACGTAGCTGACCCGATCGCCGACCCGGGGGCGACCATCGATCACCCCAAAGTCCCTGATGTGCACGAAGGCATCCGCGGATCCGTTAGAGGGCCGAGCGAATCCGAAGCCACGGCCATCGTTCCACGTGACGAGCACGCCATCAACGCGCACTGGTCGGGAAGCCATCTGCCGATCCTAACTCCCGAGCTGCCAGCGATCTGGGCAACCGTGAAGCTAGGCGCCCTTCAGCCGAACCCTCCGCGCCTGCCCGTCCTCCTGCAGTTCGGCGATGTCGGCCTGCGCTTTCACAAACTCGGTAAACGACTTGTAGCCGATCTTCTTCTCGTCGAAGCCGGCATCCAGACGCTTCATCTGTTGCTTGAGTCCGGATGCCGCAACCCAGCCATCCACGTTGTCGTCGCCGCGTCGCACCCGCAGTGCGCGCCGCAGGATCTCCCGCGCTTCGCTCTTCGGATCGACCGCCACCGGCTCGCTCGCCGGCGTGGGTGATGACGACTCCGGCTGCTCGTCGAGCAGGTCGTGGTAGTAGCTGAACTCGTCGCAGGCGTTCTTGAAGGCGGCACTGGTCGAACCCTGCACTCCGATCCCGATCACCGTTCGGCCGAGCCGACGCGCACTCTGGGCCAGCGGAATGTAGTCGGAGTCTCCGGCGACGATCACGATGTGCGTGATGTCTCGCAGACGGAACAGGTCTTCGACGACGTCGATGGCCAGCCGGATGTCGGCACCATTCTTCGTACCAGACGTGGTGAAGAGCTGCACGAGATCGACGGCCCGCTCAACGAGTTGCTTCTGGTACCGGGTGTTCGCGGGCGCCGCCCAGTCCGCGTAAGCGCGACCGATCGCAACCGGCCCGAAGGATGAGGCGTAGTCGAGCACGGCCCCAATGTTGACCATGGCCGCTTCAAGGCGCTCCACCGACTTTCCGGTCGCCGCCCGCGCCTTCTCTTTGATGAAGGCACCGCGACCGTGCACAGCGTCGTACTGCGAGATGACGATGTTGTCGAAGTCGATGTAGACGGCGACTCTAGTCTCGGTGAGTTCGGCCATGACGTCACGCTACAGGGTGCGGATGGCGCACCGACCGAAGCGGATGCCGCGCCCTAGGATTGCCGGATGCAGCCACCCGCCGCCATTCGCCGCGCCACCGCGGCCGACTGGCCCGCCTACCGCGAATTGCGCGTGCGTTCGCTCGAGCTGGCGCCGCATGCCTTCGGCGCAACGCTCGAAGACGAGGGCACCCAACCCGACGCCTGGTGGGCCGACAGGCTCGCCACCTCGCACACCCTGCTCGCCGAGGTCTCGGGGATCGCGGCCGGCATCGGCACGGGCATCCGTGACCGGCACGAGATCGGATCCCGGGAGATTGTCGGGCTCTGGGTGCAGCCCGAGTTCCGCGGCCAGGGCATCGCGGCCGCCCTCATCGAGCAACTCGCAACCTGGGCACAGAATGCCGGTGCTCGCGCCGTCGCCCTCTGGGTTTCCGACGGCAACAACGACGCGCGCCGCCTTTACGAGCGGAGCGGCTTTACCGCGACCGGTGAACGCGACGTGGTTCGCGGCACCCTCATGGAGGAGCGGATGCGCCGCCCACTCGACCCGGATTCTCCGCGAGAGACTGTCGGCTGGACCTGTGTCGGCATCGTGTTCGACGGCGACGCCATCGAGCTTGACGGCGTGAACCCATGGCAGCACTCGTGGCGCGACACCGGCGAGATTCTCTGGATGCGGCATCCCTCGTACCCGACGCAACTACACGACCTGTCGGAGTACACCCTCGAGGCCGACGGTCGCACGATCAGGTTCGCAGCGGGCGAGCTGTCGAACACGGTGTGGGGGTTTTACCTACCTGCGTAGTTCGGGGGATTGGCTCCAGCTAGGGGTCAATCCCCCGCCTCGACCGCCATTGAACGACCGCCGCAGCGAGCCCGGCGAGCATGATCGCTCCACCCACGAGTTCGGTGAGTGTCGGCTCCTCACGTTGCACGATCCACGCCGCGATGATTCCGACGACCGGTACCAGCAGCGTGAACGGCACGACCGCGCTTGTTGGGTATCGTGCCAGCAGAGTGTTCCAGATTCCGTAGCCGACCAGGGATGCGGCCACCGCGGTGTAGAGCGTCGACAGGATCGCAGCCGTCGAAAGGTGAGTCAGGGCATCCCACACCACCGGCGGCGAGTCGACCACGAGCGCAAGCCCGAGCGCCGGCAGCGGCACGATCGCCCCGCTCCACACGACCAAGCCGAGCCCGGATGCCGCTTTCGCGCGGCGCGCCATCACGTTGCCGATCGACCACGAGAGTCCGGAGCCCAGGGTGACGACGAGGGGAAGCCACGGAGCCGCGGCACTGTGGCCGAAGACGACAATGGCGAGGCCGAGCATGCCCACGGCCGTTCCGATGAGCTGTCGGCGGGTTGGGTTCTCCCGCAGAAACACCGCCGAGATCACAATGGTGAAAATCACCTGGGTCTGCAGAACCAGTGAGGCGAGTCCGGGCGGCATGCCCAGCGACAGAGCGAGGTAAAGCAGAGTGAACTGTCCGAGACTCAGAAACGAGCCGATCAGCAGGATGTTCTTCCATCCGATAGCCGGCGGCTTGATCAGAAAGATCGCGGGGATGCTCACCGCGAGAAAGCGAAGCGCCAGAAACACCAGTGGTGGCACGCCCACCAGTCCGGCGTCAATGATGACGAAGTTGGCTCCCCAGATGACGACTACGAGGAGGGCGAGAAGAGAATGTCGAGCAGTCACGGGATGCGGACTCAGGCCGACGCAAAGCGCTTCGCGCTGCGCTCGCGGGCCTTGATCGCCTCGACCTCGCGGTCCTTGGGAGGCGTCGAAGCAACGAGGTCTTCGAGCAGATGCTGGGTGATGTGTGCAATCTGGTGCACGGCGCGCTCGAACGCCTCGGCATTCGCCTTCGACGGCTTGGTGCTGCCGCTGATCTTGCGCACGTACTGCAGCGCCGCTGCGTGCACCTCATCCTCGTTCGCGGCGGGCTCGAAGTTGTGAAGGGTATGGATGTTGCGGCACATGCCACCGAGGCTACGCTCGGCAGCCCGGCGGCGACAAATGCTAGGTAGGAGTGAGCTAGGTCGCGGTGCCTAAACCGGCAGTGAGCAGACTCGTCGAATCGGGGTACGGCGTGCACGCGCTAAGGCCGCGGAAGCGACGCTCAACGAGCCCAGACGTAGAGATCGCCGATCGATAGCGGGATCGGCCGCTGTCGTCGAAAAGGATGGTGCCGCCCGGGGCGAGTCGAGGCAGCGCGTGCGTGAGGCACTGAGTGCGCGCGCGGCCATCGATGATGATGAGGTCGAACTGCTCCAGTTGCGCGTCAATCGACGACGCGTATGCGCGGAATGACAAGTCGGTTGAGCCGTTCTTGCCCGAGGCGTAAGCGGCATCGAATGTGGAGTCGGGACCGACGAGCGTCAGTGTGACTCCTTCCGGGATTCGTGACCGTACGATTTCGGCCCAGTCCGAGTCGTGTTCGACGCTGATGACCTTCGCGCCGCGCTTGCACAGCCACACTGTGCTCGCGCCGCTTCCGAACTCGAACACCCGGGCGCCTGGGTGTGTGGCGAGCAGCGCCTCGACTCGATCAGACGCTGCGAAGTTCCACCACGCGAGATCCAGCCGCACCATCTCGTCGACGTCGTAAATGGCGAACAGGCTGCGCGCCCAGCGCGCCGGCCGCGACTGGGGCGCGCGTTCCCAAAGTGCAAGGAGCCCGACCGCCCGAAAGGCGGGCGTCACGAAGCGGATGAGCCGAACGTATAGTCTGCGCATGCCGCGGCCTACTCCGGTACCGCGGCCATGGCGCGGGCGACGGCGGCGATCGAAGTTGCGATGTCGGCGGCATCCGTCGACCAGTTGCTGACTGAGATGCGAAGGATGTCACGGTCGTGCCAGCGCGAGCCCGACATCCAGACCTCACCGTCGGCGATCAGAGCCTGGGTGACTGCTTTGGTGCGGTCGTCGTCGCCAAACGATAGGCAGACCTGTGTGAACACGACGTCATTGAGCACTTCGACGCCGGGTAGCTCGGACAGCCCGGATGCCAGCGCCCGCGCGTTCGCGGCGAGGCCGTCGACGAGATCGACGACCCCCTGTCGGCCAAGCTGTTTGACGGCTGCCCACACCGGGATGCCGCGCCCGCGCCGGGACATCTCCGGCACCAGTTCGAACGGATCGGCCGGCGACCCCGCATCCTTAATGAGGTAGCTCGTCTTCACCCCGAGGGCGGCGCGCGCCGTCTCCGGCCTCGCTACTATCGCAACTCCGCAGTCGTAGGGAACGTTGAGCGTCTTGTGTGCATCCGTCGCCCAGGAGTCGGCGAGGTCAAGCCCGTCGAGGTGCTCGGCCCACCGCGGACTGGCCGCTGCCCACAAGCCGAAGGCACCATCGACGTGCACCCACGCTCCGTGGGCGTGCGCGATGGTCACCAGTTCGCGCATCGGATCGAAAGCTCCGGAGTGCAGGTTGCCCGCTTGAAGAACGACGATCACCGGTCCGCTCACGCCATTCAGAGCCTCGGTGAGTGCCGCTGGCAGCATCCGGCCCTCCGTGTCGGCGGCGACGTGGGTGGGGAGGCCGAGTCCCAGGTAGCGCAGGGCGAGATCTACGCTGGCATGCACTTCGGCGCCGGCAAGCACGGTAACTGGGGGAGCGCCAATGAGGCCGCGGGTGTTGAGATCCCAGCCCGCTGTGGTCAGCACATCACCGCGTCCCGCCGCAAGCCCCACAAAGTTGGCCATCGTTCCGCCGGTTGTGAACCCGACATCGCTGCCGGCCGGCAGGCCGAGCAGTTCGAGCATCCACCGGCCGGCCGACTCTTCGATCGCCGCCGCTGCGGGTGTCGCATAGCGCATGCCGGCGTTCTGGTCCCAAGCGCTGACCATCCAGTCCGCGGCCAAGGCGGCGGGAAGGGTTCCACCCATTACCCAGCCGAAGAACCGTCCGCTGGGGATCGCCATAAGACCCGGCTCGGCCCTGCGGGCGAGTTCGTCGACGACTTCGGCGGCATCCGTCGGATGCTCGGGCAGCGGCCCGCCGAACTCACTGAGTAGTTCATCCGCCGTGGAGCTCGGCCGAACCGGCCTCGTCGGCAGGGACCCCAGCCACTCGAGGGCGTGGGTGCTGGCTCGCGCGAGCGGTGCGGTGTAGTCGTCC
>JBBQZJ010000093.1:0-8001 GCA_038207805.1 Actinomycetales bacterium
AACAGCTTGGCAAGACAGGAACCCCGGCATCCTCGGGGGCCGGTGCTAGCGGTGCCCTGCCGAGTTGGTTGCCGTGGGTCGGTGTAGTTGTCGTTGCCGGGCTCGCTGGCGGTGTTGGCGCGGCCGCCGGGGCGACCGGGATGCTCGGCGCTCCGCTCGCACCGATTCCCGCCTCGGCGTCCGGTGTGATCGCCGGACATGTCAGTGGTCTTGACTGCCCGGGTGGCGCAGAGGTCGCCTCATTGGAGCCGGGGTCGCGCGTTCTAGCAATGGAGCGCAGCGAGGATTCAGCCTACGTTTCCGTGCGAAACCCCAACCAGCTCGGCAGCACGGTGTGGTTGCCCATCAACCTGGTGATTGTCGATGCCGGACAGCCGGCGGTCGACACACTTGCAGTGGGAGGCTGCCCCGTGGTCGAGACGGTGGTCGCCGGTGCACCAGCCCCGGTCGGACCGGCCCCCGCCCCCGCCCCCGGGCCCGGGCCTGCACCCGACCCCGACCCTGTGCCGGCTCCCGATACGACGCCACCCCTGATCTCTGTGGGATCGTTTGCGCCGCAGCCGGTGTACGGGTCAGCAGCATCTGGGCTGTGCGATGCCGTCGCATACGTCACAGTTACCGCGACCGATGACATCGGGATCTCCGGCGTGAGCGGCAGCTCGGGCTTCCCTGGAGCATCGGTTAGTCTCTCGAGCTCAAGCGGGTCGGACTATGTTTTCGCATTCAGCGCGCCGTTCGCTGGTAACCAGCCGAATCAGGTTGTCTCCGTCACATTCACAGCCACGGACTCGTCGGGCAACTCGGCATCCGCGCCGCGCACCCTCGTTCTTCGATCCAGCTACAACTGCCTCGGTTGATCACGATGCCTAAGTTCTTAGTCCCCGTAATCGGAATCCTCCTAGCGGTCGTGGTCGGCGTCGGCGCGACGCTGTTCGGTGTCCAATTTGCGGCTCCACACACGCTCGCTACCGAGGCCGTGCCGATACTGGCACCGATCAACCAAAACGGCCTCGACAACGGTGATCCCACCACGCGTGAGACCAGCGATATCGCGGGAATGACCACGATTGTCAGCCCCGGCCAACAGGGAACGGACGGCCTCGGGGCTGAGCTCGAAGCCGACATTTCGCTGCTGAACGGGTTGGATGGAGCTAGCGCGGAGGAAGCCTATGTGACCCTGCGCACGACCCCTCGCGCACCCGCACTCGTCACGGACGACCCGTGCGCCCCGTCGTCGGGGGAGACCCCGTCGGATTGCCCGAGTGGGCTGCACAGCATCATCCTCGCCGATTCGATGCCGCCCGAGCTCTACGTTTGGCCCGTCGTTGACCGGACCACCGAGCGAAGCCCAGCGCCCTGTCCGGCCGCCACCGTGCCGGCCCACGCACTGCGGGTGGGTGTTACCACCTCGGTGCCCGCAACGGTCACCGTGACCTACGGGCCGCGGAACGATCATTCCGCAGACCGAACACTCGTGATGGAGACACCCCAGAGCGAAATCGACGCGTGGGACGCGGCCAACGCTGCGGTGGGTGGCTTCCGCCACGATTACCCGGTATTCGGCCACTGTGGTTTCATCACAGAACTCATCCCCAACACCGTGTACTCGCTCAAAGCGATAGCCGTCGACGTGTTCGGACGCCTTGCCGGCCCGGCTGATCCCGGCGACTTCAACTCGGACGGGTCACCCACCGAGCCACTCATGACAGCGATCCCGCTGTCACAGAACCTGCTCTACGTGTCGGTGCCGAGTCGGCCCTCGCAGGAAAATGTCTTGGTGCGAGCGTGGGTTGTGCCGGAGGGAACGGTCCCCGATTGCCAAAGTTTCGACGCCGGCTTTCCCGCGTTGCGAACCGTCCAGGACCAGGTGACTCTCGATGTCGGCCCACTATATATTCTCGCGCACAACTACCAAAGCGCCTACTCACTACGCACCGTCAACGTGTACTCGGTACCGGAGGGCTCGAACGCGGTCGTGTGTGCGCGATTCTTCGGCCGGGGCACCACACCCAGTTGGACTGGCTCGGCGGAAGCTCAGCGCAGTATTGCGGTGTCCAGCCCGGATTCCCCGCAACCGATTCTCACCCTGCTCAGCGTCGAGACCAACCACGACGTGCCCAGCAACACGATCTCGATCACAGCCAGCACTCCCATGGGTCTCGACTGTGGGAGTGCCTGGACCGGCCCGGCGGATAACGCGACGGGCGGATCCACGATCGACGCTGGCCGCTGGCCCGTATGCGACGCCTCGCTGACGGGCGATTCCTTCCGTGCTCAACTCAGTCTGGGTCGCTACATTGTCTTGACCAATTCGGTGCAAGCGGCTGGCGTCACGACGCGAAGCTCGTTCGTGATTCCGACTCCGCAGACACGATGCACGGGGCGCTGTGAATTGCCAGCACCGGCGCTGTACCGAATTCACCTCGCCGACCCCAATCTGGGGACGGCGCTTGTCGAGCTGAGCTGGGCGCCGGGAGGTACTTCGGGGCTTGAGCAATGGGCGTTTGGCGGGATCGATACTCGACCGGCAGGTTCGCCAGCACCCGATGCGCCGACGTTTGAGTCCACGATCACCCCGTTCTTGTCGCCCGACGGGTTCAGTGCCGGAGTCGACGTCGTCATCCAGACCGACCGCCATGCCGTCGTCCAGTTCCGCGCGAGTACCGCTTCGGAGTGCGATTCGCCGCTGTACAGGGGTCAGAGAGGGGAGTTCGAGGCCGTCCCCAGCACGACCGATCCCGCGGTCTTCTCGACAACGTTTCGCTTGACAGACCTGTGTCCGGGGAAGAACTACATTTTCCAGGCCGTGCTCACCGATGATGCAGGCAATCTCACTTACGCCGACGCTATCCGACAGAGCGATCCTGACAATTTCGTCTACTGGCCCGAGGGCCACGCGTACTTGCCCTACAACTCGATCCCCCTCACGACCCGAGTCACGATCGACGCGTACCAGAGCACACCCGATCTTGCGGCGCCCTACAAGCTGACCGTCGCTGATCAGGCCTACCGCTGCCAGACCGCTGGTGATAGCAGCGTGGAACTCACCTGGGATAGGGCTGTAGTTCAGCAAGGTACCGTGCACATCTCGATCCCCATCTCGGTGAACCGCAGGGACACGGCGGAAAGCGGGCCGGTTGGAAGCCGAGCCTGCCAATGGGACAGCGAGGGCATATTTTCTGGAACGCTAAGCGCAGATGTGAGTTATGCGGACCTGGTCGCCGGAACCACGCTCAGCGGGTTCCTCACGCAGGGATCCGACGGGGTGCGAGTCCCCGAGGGCTTCTACGCGACGGTTCATGTGCAGTGGCCCGGCATCGCCGCCGCGACGAGGGTTGGCTAGCGCATCATGCCTAAATTCCTTATCCCGATCCTCGGAATCCTCGTCGCCATCACGGTGGGGATCGCGGCGGCGGTTGTCGGCATCCAGTTCGCGGCGCCACACACGATCGCCACCCAGTCGGCGCCTGTGCTTGCCCCGATTGCCCAGAACGCGTCCGACGACGGTGACCCGGAGACTCTTGCGATCAGCGAGGTAGTGGGCACGACCGAAATTGTCACGCCGGGGCAGCAGGGCACCGAGGGCCTCGGCGCCGAACTCGAGGCGGACATCGAGGTGCTGAACGCCGCCGATGGGGCCGACCCGGGTGACGCTCACGTGGCCCTGGGAGAGGCTCCCCCCGCACCGGGCCTGCCAACCGACGACCCGTGCGCGCCAGAGTCGGGCGAGACGCCCGCGGGCTGCCCGAGTGGCTTGCGCAGCGTCATCCTCGCCGACTCGATGCCCCCGGCCCTCGAGCTGTGGGCCACAGCCGACCCGCCGACCGCCGGCAGTGTTACCTTCTGCCCGGCGAGCACCGCCGGAGATGGTCAGCTCCAGGTAGGGGTGGCAACAACAACGCCGGCTGCGGTCACGGTGCGCTACTGGCCCCAAGCCGACCCTTCCGCCGAGAAGACCCTGGTGATCGAGACTCCACAAAGCGAACTGGATGCCTGGAACGCCGACAACGCCGCCGTCGGTGGCTTCCGCCACGGGTTCTGGATCTTCCAGCACTGCGATCTCATGACTGACCTCCTGCCCGACACCAGCTACGTGATGTCGGTGACGGCCGCCGACGTGCTGCATCGTCTCGCCGGACCAATCGAGCGCATCTTCGATTCGCGAGGTGCTCCCACCGAGCCACCCATGACCGCAATCCCGCTGTCGCCGAGCGTTCTCTATGTTTCGGTGCCAACGGATGCTGGTCGGCTTCCCGCTGTGCGCGCGTGGGTTGTGCCCGGGGGCACCACGCCCAACTGCCAGAGTTTTGATGCGGGCCTGCCCGTTTTGCGAACCGTGCAAGATCAGGTGACCGTCGATGTCAGCGCCGAATATTTGGCCCTCCATAACTATCAGCCCTCGTACACCAAGCGCGTCGTGAACGTGTATTCGGTTCCGGAAGGCTCGCAAATTGTGGTGTGTGCGCGCTGGTTTAGCGACAGCGGCCCGAGTTGGACCGACTCGGTTCCGACGATGCAGCGCAGCATTACTGCATCCAGCCCCGACACCCCGCAGCCCGTTCTCACCCTGCTGCACATCGATTCGCGAAAGGATCTGGCACGCAACCAGATCTCCATCGGTGCCACCACCCAGATGGGCCTCGACTGCGGAAGCCCGTGGGTCGGTCCGGGCGAGGATGTCCCGGGCGAGACAGCGATCGATGGTGCAGGGTGGATTCTGTGTGACGCCTCATCGGCCGAGGACTATGTACACGCGCAATTGAGTCTGGGCCGCACAGTCGTCATCACCAGCAGGGTCACCACGAGCGCGGGCGAGACCAGTCGCTCGTTCGTTGTGCCGACGCCTCAGGCCACGTGCACCGGAGTGTGCGACCTCCCGGCGCCCACCCAGTTCACCATTCCTCTCGCCGATGTGACGGTGGGTACGGGCATCTGTGGCTACAACTTCTGGGAGGAGCCGTGTACACCTCCCACGACCCAACAGTCGCTCGGAACGGCGACCGTAGAACTCAGCTGGGTTCAGGGCAGTACGTCGGCGCTCCATCGCTGGGAGATTGGCGGAGTCGACCTGCGGCTGCCCGAGTCAACCGCTCCCGACGCGCCCGCGTTCGACGCCGGCATTTATCCGGTGGGCTCGCTCTCGCCCGATGGCTGGACTTCGGCAATCGAATACAACCTGACCAGCGATCGGCACGCCCGCTACACGGTCACCATCATCGGGGATTGCTTCGGCGACACTGCAGTAACCACAGTCTCGGGAGAAACTCGTGCGACCACGGGCAGTGCGATCTTTAGCGGCCGGGTGCGCTTCGACGATCTGTGCCCGGGCTCGTATTATTACTTCGCCGTCGACATGGTCGACGATGCCGGGCACCGCACGACCGCCGGCAGCGGCGAACGCACCGACAACTGGGTGTGGTGGCCGGGATACGGCGGTACATTCACCCCCAAGAACGTCATCCCGCTCACCACGACGGTCGCCATTGACGCTTACCGTTTCCTGGGGTCCCCGGACTTCTACGCGCAGCCCTACCGGCTGACCGTGGCCGACCAGCTCTACAACCAGTGCAAGACGGCGGATGATCGACGAATCGACCTCACCTGGGATACGACGATCGACCAGCAGCGAATTGTGCATATCTCGATACCGATCTCGGCTGGGCGCAAAGATTCCGAGCGCAGTGTGCTGCGCCGCGGCAACCCGTGCACCTGGCTCGATGAGGAACGCTTCGCGGGCACGTTCAGCGCCGACGTCAGCTACTCCGACCTTCTCCTGGGCACGACGCTGACGGGTTACCTCACGCAGTCGGGCTACGGCACGCAGCTACCGGAGGCATACTTCGTCACGGTGCACGTTCAATGGCCGGGGCTCGCCGGCGCCACTCGGGTTGAGTAGCTCGGGCATCCTGCGTTCTTGGACAAATCTTGGATAACCAACAGCCTCGCCTTCGATCCGACCCTCGTAGATTCGCACTATGAGAACTTCAGCCATCATTGCCCTATCCATTGCGGGGGTGCTCGGCACTGCCGGGGCCGCCGTTGCCGTCAATGGCGCGTCACTCGACGCCGTCAGCACTGGGTCGACCGTTCAGGTCAGCGACGACTCAACCCTCACCCCAGATCCGGACGCTAACGAGGTCGCCGACCCGACCGAGGTTGAGGACTCTTCGGACGACGTGAACGACGCGGATGACTCGACAGACGAGGTTGGCGACGTCGAAGACGGCGACGTCGAAGACGCGTCCGACGACGGTGCCGATTCTCAGGATGAGGTCGACTCCGAGGACGATGCTGACCACGACGGTTCCTCGTCGCACGACGACGAATCCGGCGACGACAGCAGCGATCACGAATCCGGCGACGACGACTAGTCGCTGAGACAACTCACCGGGTTCCGGAGGACGCTAGTCTTCCGGAACACCGGGGAACGTCACCGATGCATCGAGACCGCCCGTTGGTCTCGGTTCAATCTTGGCGCTCCCGCCGCTCGCCGCAGCGAGTTGGGCCACGATCGCAAGACCCAGCCCACTGCCACCGGACTGCGGGCTGGCCCGCCAAAACCGGTCGAACGCTCGCGCACAGTCCTCGGGCGACATCCCGGGGCCGTCGTCTAGAACGTGAAGCACGACGTGGGTCGGCTCCTGCAGCACACGCACGACGATGGTTCCGCCAATCGGACTCACCGACAGCGCGTTGTCAATGAAGTTGTCGACGATCTGCTCGGTAGCGGTTGGAACGGCTTGTGCTATCGCCTCGAGCGCTCCCTCATAGCTGATCTGTACCCCCGACTCGTCGGACAACGGGAGCCAATGGGCCACACGGGATGACGCGGCCGCGGCAACGTCGACCGAGGCGACAACCGCAGAACTCGCCTCGGTGCGGCTAAGCAATAGCAGGCCTTCGATCACGGTTTCGAGTCGGTCGGCTTCCGTTTCGGCGGCAGCAAGGCGATCGACAGCGCCGCGCGGATCGGTATCGATCAGTTCGCCGGCCCGTTCGAGCTTGAGCCGGAGCGCGGTCAGCGGTGTGCGCAACTGATGCGAGGCGTCGGCAGCGAATGATCGTTGCTGGGCAATGAGCCCGTCGAGCCGCTCGGCCATGACATTGAACGATCGTGACAACGACCGCACTTCCCAGGCACCGCTACCCTCGTCGGCGCGTTCGTCGAGGTGGCCGTCAGCCAATCGCTCGGTGGATGCCTGCAAGACCTTCAGTCTGCGGGTCACCCCCGTGGCGACGATCCACCCGACAATGCCCGCCAGCAGCACAGTTGTTAGCGCGACCACCCACAGTTGCCGCAGCTGCCTGGCAACCGCGTCGTCGACAACGCTCGCCTCGTAGGTAATCCGCACCGCTCCCAGCGTGCGATTGCCGCTAAAAACCGGAACGCTCACGTAGAGCAACTCCTGCTGAAGAGTTTGCGAGTACCGACGGCCGGAAGCGATCTGGCCGCCCAGAGCGATATCAAATTCCGGTCGGGAACGATAGGAGGACCCGACGGAAGCCTCGTCAGTATCGCTCGTGACAACGGCGACGCCTAAGGCGTCGACGATAACGACGCGCGCTCCGCTGGCCTCCTCATACTTCAGCGCCAGGTCGCGCACGATCGCGATCGACTCCGGGGTCGAACTCTCGAGCGCCTCTTCGCTTCGCCCCGCGAGCACAAAGGCATCACGTTCGAGCCCGGTGACGATTCGTTCCTGTTGAACTGACTGGAGGTAGAAGCTGAGCGGAAGGTCTTGGACGAGTA
The DNA here is from genome assembly GCA_038207805.1 of Actinomycetales bacterium. Lineage (GTDB taxonomy): Bacteria > Actinomycetota > Actinomycetes > Actinomycetales > Microbacteriaceae > Rhodoglobus. The sequence continues at coordinate 7,751 of JBBQZJ010000093.1, forward strand.
CCGCGAGCAGTGTCGTGGCCACGAGCGCCACGATCAATCGCCACTTCATTGGGGCTCGCCGAACCGAAAACCGACGCCGCGCACCGACTCGATCCACCCTGGGTTGCCCAGCTTCTTACGAATAGCAGCGATGTGGGCATCAAGGGTCTTCGTGGTGCCGTACCAATTGGTGTCCCACACGTCGTGGAGAATGTCCGACCGGCGGAAAACAGCCCCCGCGTCGGAGCTCAGGTAGACGAGCAGATCAAACT
>JBBQZJ010000094.1:0-7972 GCA_038207805.1 Actinomycetales bacterium
ACCCCGGCTACGGATTCCTCGCCGAGAATGCTGCTTTCGCGAAGGCCTGCGCCAAGGCCGGGATCGTCTTTATCGGCCCGAGCGTCGAGGCGCTGACGATCATGGGCGACAAGATCAGCGCCAAGGCGCAGGTCGGCAAGCGCAACGTGCCGGTCGTTCCCGGGGTGTCGGAGCCGGGACTCAGCGACGAGCAACTCATCGCGGGGTCACTCGAGATCGGCTTCCCCGTGCTCATCAAGCCGTCCGCGGGCGGGGGCGGCAAGGGGATGCACCTGGTGCGCGAGCAATCCGAGCTTGCCTCGGCCGTGGCGGCTGCTCGCCGCGAGGCGGCGTCATCGTTCGGCGACGACACCCTGTTCGTGGAGCGTTTCATCGAGCATCCACGCCACATCGAGGTTCAGGTGCTCGCCGACTCGACCGGCGCAACGATTCACCTCGGCGAGCGTGAGTGCTCGTTGCAGCGCCGCCACCAGAAGGTCATCGAGGAGTCGCCGTCGCCGCTTCTCGACGCCGCGACCCGCGAGCGGATCGGCCAAGCGGCCGTCGACACGGCGCTCAGCGTCGGCTACTTGGGCGCGGGAACCGTCGAGTTCATCGTCTCGGCCGACGCGCCAGACGAGTTCTTCTTCATGGAGATGAACACGCGGCTGCAGGTGGAGCATCCCGTCACCGAGCTGGTGACCGGGCTCGACCTGGTCGAGTGGCAACTGCGCATTGCCGCCGGCGAGCCGCTGGACTTCGACCAGTCCGAAGTGGAGCTCACCGGTCACGCCATCGAGGCCCGGATCTACGCGGAGGACCCGCAGCGCGGCTTCCTGCCCACCGGCGGCCGGGTGCTGGGGCTCGTTCAACCGGAGGGCGAAGGCATCCGCGTCGATAGCGCGCTGACCGAAGGACTCGTCGTATCGAGTGATTACGACCCCATGCTCGCGAAGGTCATCGCGTGGGGGCCGAGCCGGGCATCCGCTCTGCGTCGACTGCGCCGCGCACTGACCGACACGGTCACCCTCGGGGTCACGACCAACGTCGAGTTTCTCCAGCTGCTTCTCGACGACCCGCAGGTGCGTGCCGGTGACCTCGACACCGACCTCATCGCGCGACGACTCGATGGTCTCGCATTTCGACCGGTGGATGCCTCGGTCTGGGCCGCGGCGGCACTCGTGCTGCACGCGCTCGCCACCGAGGCCAGCGAGGCCACCAGGGCCGGCGCTGCTTCCTCGTGGCGGCGGCGGACCGGCTGGCGGCTGGGTGCCGTGGCGGCATCCGTCTATCGGCTATCAACGTCAGACTCTGCGGCGACCGTGCGGATTACAGGAACTCCGGATGCTGCACGCGTCGCGGTCGACGGCGCGCGGGCTTTCGACGCGAGGGTTGTGCTTGGGCCGGCCTCGGCCGGTACGTCGACGGCCCACCTCACCCTCGATGCGGTGACGACAACCTTTCGATTCGCGCGAGAGGGTCAGCTGCTGCATCTCGAACAGGACGGGGTCGCGTGGTCGTTGACCGATGTGGGATTCGTTCGGGCGGCCGCAACGGGCGCGACAGAGGCCCCGACTTTGCGCTCGCCGATGCCGGGAGCGGTGGTTGCGGTGTTCGCCGAACACGGCACGCGGGTGGCCGAGGGCGACCCCGTTCTCAGCATTGAGGCAATGAAGATGGAACACGTGCTGCGCGCCCCGCACGCGGGAACGGTGGCCTTGAGTGTAGAACTGGGGGCACAGGTTGCCGCCGATCAGGTGGTGGCGACGATCGAGCCGGGCCCCGAATCAGGCACAGAGCCAGGCACAGAATCAGGTACAGAGGAGACGCAGCCGTGACCGAGAAGCGAATCATCCAGCGCGGTCTGTACTTCGAGGAGTTCGAGGAGGGCGTCGTCTACGTGCACAGCCCAGGACGCACGGTGACCGAGACAGACAACGTGCTCTTCACGACCCTCACCATGAACACCCAGGCATTGCACTTGGACGCGGAGTGGTCGAGCCACACGGAGTTCGGCGAGCGGCTGATCAACAGCATGTTCACGCTGTCGACGATGGTCGGCGCATCCGTCACTCAGTTGACCCAGGGCACGATCGTCGCGAACCTCGGGTTTACCGACGTCTCGTTTCCCCATCCACTCAAGGCCGGCGACACCATGACCAGCGAGACTCGGTTGCTGTCCAAGCGGCTCAGTTCGAGTCGCCCTGGGCAGGGGATCGTGCAGCTCGAACACACCGCTCACAACCAGCGCGGTGACACTGTCGCCCGCGCCGTGCGATCGGTGCTCATGCTCTGCCTTCCCGCGGAGCACGAGTGATCAGCGCACCCGCACTGCTGTTCTGCCCCGCGGACCGGCCCGATCGGTACGCCAAGGCCGCGTCCGCTGCCGACTCCGTGATCATCGACCTCGAGGATGCGGTGGGCGCCCCGGACAAGCCGCGCGCACGCGAGGCGCTACTCGCCTCCGACCTCGACCCCTCGACCACAATTGTGCGGGTCAATCCGGTTGCCACTGACCACTTCGCTGCCGACCTTGCCGCTCTCCGACAGACCCGGTACACGACGGTCATGCTCCCCAAGGCCGAGACCTCCGCCGAGCTGTCCGCTCTCGACGGCTTCGAGGTGGTCGCCCTGTGCGAGAGTCCGCTGGGGGTTCGCAACGCGGATACGCTCGCCGAGCATCCGAACGTCGTGGCTTTGACCTGGGGGGCCGAAGACTTGGTGGCGAGTGTCGGGGGCAGCTCGAGCCGGGGACCGGGTGGCGGCTATCGTCAGCTCGGCCAGTACGCCCGAGTTCGCGTGTTGATTGCCGCGGCCGCCGTCGGCAAGCCGGCGTTCGACACCGTGCACCTCGATATCGCCGACGAGACCGGGCTGCGGGCCGAGGCCGAAGATGCGGCGGCATCCGGATTTGCCGGCTCGATGTGTATCCACCCGAGTCAGGTCGCCGTGATCCGTGCCGCGTTCATGCCGTCGTCGGACTCGGTCATGTGGGCCACAGCGGTTCTGCAACGTTCCACTGCCACGCCCGGGGTATTCACCTTCGAGGGCAGGATGATCGACGAACCGCTGCTACGGCAGGCACGGAGCATCCTCGCGGCCTCTGCGCGCCGGCGCTAAGAACCGCTGAACCGCTCGCGCTACAGCGCCCGGGCCGCCTCGGCGATGACCGGTGCGATTCGATACGGCACCAGTTCGCTGATCGCGAGTGCGGTCTCGGTGCGCTCGACCCCGTCGATTTCGAGCAGCCGAGCGTTGACGTCGAACAGTTCTTCGGCTGACTTGCACACGATCCGAACGAGAATGTCGCTCGGCCCGCTGAGTCCGTGAGCCTGCACGACCTGCGGGATTGCGTGCAGGTCGTGTGCGATGGCCGCCAGCTGCTGCTGTTTGGCGTGGATCGTCGTGAAAGCCGTGAGTGGGTAACCCAAGGCCACCTGGTCGATACATCGCTCGAACGAGAGAAAGGCGCCTGACGCCTCGAGACTGGCCAGTCGCGCCTGCACGGTGTTGCGGCTGAGCTGTAGCTGTTCGGCAAGCGCGACGGTGGTCGCGCGCGGGCTCGCCGACAGGGCGAGGAGAAGTGCGAGATCGGTCGAGTCGAGAGCGCGCATAATGCGCAACGATATGCCCGATCATCCGGCGCGTCTAGGGGTTGAGTAAGCACAATGCGCAATCTGCTGACCATCTATTGCACCTATTGCGGAGCGGTTCCTACCATTGGGAAACAGTTTGGGCGACGAAGCCCGGGCGGTCCAAATCCATGGATGGGGACGACGTGCGACGACCACAAGTCACAGCATCAGACCAGTCAGGTTCCGCGGAGCACGCTCCGGCGCAGTATGTGCAGCTGATTGCGCCGAGCGGCGAGCGTCGCAGGCATCCCGACTTCGAGCCGTTTATTGCGGATGTCGACGACGCCCAGCTGCGTTCGCTCTACGAAGACATGGTCATCGTGCGTCGCATCGATACGGAGGCGACTGCTCTTCAGCGCCAGGGCGAGCTTGCCCTCTGGCCTCCGCTGCTCGGTCAGGAGGCGGCGCAGGTGGGCTCGGCCCGCACCCTCGAGCCCCGAGATTTCGTCTTTACGAGCTACCGAGAGAATGCGGTCGCGTACTGCCGAGGCGTGCCGGTCGTCGACCTGCTGCGCGTCTGGCGTGGCACCGCTCAGTCCGGCTGGAACCCGTTCGCCTTCGGCATGGCGACACCGCAGGTCATCATCGGTGCACAGACCCTGCACGCCACCGGCTACGCGCTCGGCATGCAACACGATGGCTCGGATGCCGTCGCTGTCGCCTACTTCGGTGACGGTGCCACGAGCGAGGGCGACGTGAGCGAGGCGCTCGTCTTTGCGGCATCATTCGCGGCACCGGTGGTGTTCTTCTGTCAGAACAACCAGTGGGCCATTTCCGAGCCGGTTCGTGTGCAGAGCAAGCACCAACTCGTCGACCGAGCCGCCGGTTTCGGAATGCCCGGAGTGCAGGTCGACGGCAACGATGTGCTCGCGGTTACGGCCGTCACCAGGGAGGCGCTCGACCGAGCCCGACGCGGAGGCGGACCCACCTTCATCGAGGCGGTCACTTACCGCATGGGTCCGCACACGACTGCCGACGACCCCACCCGCTATCGCGATGCGTCCGAGGTTGCGCACTGGCGCGAGCGCGATCCGATCGCGCGGCTCGACGCGTACCTGCGGTCGACCGGGACTCTCGACGACGCCGGGGTGGCCGAGGTCGCTCAGCGAGCGGATGTCGTGGCCGCCGAGTTGCGTGCGGGATGCCTCGCCATGCCCGACCCGGATGCCGCTGCGCTCTTCTCGCACGTCTACTCCGAACCGCACACCGGAATCGATCGGCAACGGGACCACTTTCAGCGCTATCTGGCGATGTTCGAGGGCGCACAGTCCAGCACAGACTCGGTCGCCGGCTCGAAGGTGTCGTCGTGACATCGGCGCGGATGACACTCGGCGGAGCCATCAACGCCGGCCTTCGCAAAGCGATGGAACTGGATGACCGGGTCATCATCATGGGCGAGGATGTCGGCAAGCTCGGCGGCGTCTACCGAATCACCGAGGGCCTGCAGGACACCTTTGGCGAGCGCCGAGTAATGGACACCCCGCTCGCCGAGTCCGCCATCCTTGGTACGGCGGTGGGTCTGGCCTATGCGGGCTACCGGCCGGTCTGCGAGATCCAGTTTGACGGCTTCATCTACCCGGCGTTCGACCAGATCGTTAGCCAAGTGGCCCGCCTGCACTCGCGCACGGCGGGCGCCGTTAAGGTGCCCATAACCATCCGGGTTCCGTTCGGCGGGGGCATCGGTGCCGTCGAACACCACTCCGACTCTCCCGAGGCGTACTTCACTCACACCTCCGGTCTGCGGGTGGTGAGCGTGTCGAACCCGCAGGATGCCTACACGGTCATCCAGGAAGCCATCGCCAGCGACGACCCGGTCTTGTATTTCGAACCGAAACGCCGCTACCACCTCAAGGGTAATGTGGAGCTTGAGCCGATCAAGCTATACCCGGCGGGTGCGCGGTCGATGGACTCGGCGCGCGTTGTGTCTGAGGGTCGCGACGTCACGATCGTGGCGTACGGCGGGCTCGTCTCGGTCGCGGCGGCCGCTGCAGAAGCAGCGAAGGCCGACGGTGTTTCGATCGAGGTCATCGACCTGCGGTCTCTCTCCCCAATCGATTTCGACACGGTCGCCCGGTCGGTCACGAAGACCGGGCGCTTGGTCATTGCACACGAGGCCGCCGAGTCGGGCGGGCTTGGGGCGGAGATCGCGGCGGGCATCACGGAGCGCTGCTTCTACACTCTGCAGCACGCGCCGGTGCGCGTGACCGGCTTCGACATCCCGTTTCCGGCCCCGAAGCTCGAGAAGCACCACATACCCGACCTTGATCGCATCCTGGACGGCGTTGACCGGGCGCTCGATCGACCCAACTCATTGAGTGGGGTGGGTGCACAAACGTGACCATCAAGGAGTTCGCCCTGCCCGATCTCGGGGAGGGTCTCACCGAGTCCGAGATCGTGACGTGGCACGTCGCCGAGGGTGATGTGGTTGCGCTAAATCAGGTCATCGCCGACGTCGAGACAGCAAAAGCCATGGTTGAGCTGCCCTCGCCGCACGCGGGCAGAGTACAGAAACTGCACGTGCCGGCCGGCACCACCGTTGACGTGGGCCAGACGATCGTCTCGTTTGAGGTGGACGAGGGCGCCGATGTCGCTCCGCCCAACCTCGTCGGATACGGAGCGAGTGCCGAAGCCACCGGAGCGCCAGTACGGCGCGAGCGCATCCTCCCGGGCGTCAGCGTGGCCGACCCGGCGGCTGACCCGGCGGCCGACCCAGTGGCCGACCCGGCCGCCGACGCCGAAGCTATTCTTGCGCCCGCGGGGGCGAAAGCGTCCCCACCGGTGCGCACACTGGCAGCGCACCTCGGAGTCGAGTTAACCACCCTCCATGGCACGGGGGATGGCGGAGTCATCACCCGCTCGGACGTCGAGTCGGCAGCCGGTGGTGTCGCAAGCACGACGGTCGAGCATCCAACATCATTGTCGAGCGAAGCTGGCCGAACCACGTCGCCCGTCAAGGGCGTGCGCAAACTCACCGCCGAAGCCGTCTCCCGCAGTGCATTCACTGCGCCACACGTCACCGTGTTCCTGTCGGTCGATGTCACGCGCACCGTCGAGTTGCTCGACGACCTGCGCCGCACGGCTCCCGCGTTCAGTGAGGTGCGGCTCACGTTTCTCGCGGCTGTCGCGAAAGCAGTCTGCTCGGCCATGACGCGCGCCCCCGAAGTGAACTCGCGCTGGAATGAGGCCGACCAGACGATCACCCAGTTCACCGGTCTCGGGCTCGGCATCGCGGCCGCGACGCCGCGTGGACTCATGGTGCCGGTCATCCACGATGCCCACACCCTCGACTTGGCGGGGCTCGCGACAGCGCTCGGCGAGCTCACCGCCGCGGCGAAAGCGGGCGAGACTCGCCCAGCGGATCTGGCCGGCGGAACCTTCACGATCACCAATATCGGGGTGTTCGGTGTGGATGCTGGCACTCCGATCATCAACAACGGTGAGGCAGCCATCCTCGCCGTGGGCACCGTGGCCCGCCGCCCGTGGGGATGGCAGGGCGACGTGGCACTGCGTGATGTCGTCACCCTCAGCCTGTCGTTCGACCATCGGGTGCTAGACGGGGAGCAGGGGTCCCGCTTCCTCTCAGACGTGGGGCGACTTCTCGGCAACCCCGCTAGCGCGTTCGCCCTATAACCGCCGACCTAATGGACCACCCAGCAGAAAGGATGCCGCGATGACCGTTTCGGCCTCACCCACCGCTCAAGACCTGACCGGCCTCGAACTGCCCGAGTTCCACACCCGGTTGCGCGACACGGTGCGAGACTTCGCCGACAGCGTCGTCGCCCCGGCGGCCTACGAGTACGACACCAAGCGCGAGCTCCCGTACGACATCATCCGGCAGATGGGCGATCTAGGACTGTTCGGCCTGCCCATTCCGGACGAGTACGGCGGGCAGGGCAAAGACTACCTAGCGCTGTGCCTGGCGGTAGAGCAGCTGGCTCGGGCAGACCAGTCCATCGCGGTCACCCTCGAGGCGGGGGTGGGGCTCGGCATGATCCCCATCCTGCGCTCCGGTACCGAAGCGCAGAAGACGGAATGGTTGCCGATGCTCGCGGCCGGGCGCGCACTTGCAGCCTTCGGACTCACCGAGGCGGACGCCGGCTCGGATGCTGCGGGCACCAAGACGGTCGCCGAACTGGTCGACGGTCACTGGGTGATCAACGGAACGAAGCAGTTCATCACCAACTCCGGCAGCGAGATCACCAAGCTCGTGACGATCACTGCGGTGACCGGCGAGAGTGAACGCGCCGACGGCTCGGCCAAGAAGGAGCTGTCGGCCATTCTCGTGCCGGTGCCGACCCCCGGTTTCGTCGCGCACCCCGCCTACGACAAGGTCGGGTGGCACACCTCCGACACCCATC
>JBBQZJ010000095.1:0-7947 GCA_038207805.1 Actinomycetales bacterium
TCAGCGCCAAAGCGACCACGGTCGAGTTGCTGCGGGCGTCCGGCGAGCTCATCGGAGAACCCAAGCCGATCGTGCACCAGGTCAAGTTTTACGAAAAGGGCGACAAACCCCTCGAGATCATTTCGACCCGCCAGTGGTACATCTCTAACGGAGCGCGAGATGAAGTGCTTCGCGATCGGCTGGTTTCGGCCGGAAAACAGATCTCCTTTTCGCCCGACCACATGCGCGTGCGCTACGAGAACTGGGTCGGTGGCCTCACCGGCGACTGGCTGATCTCGCGCCAGCGGTTCTTCGGCGTGCCGATCCCCGTCTGGTACGAACTGGATGCCGAAGGCGAAAAGGGCGCGGTCATCGTGCCCGACGAGAGCGCGCTTCCCGTCGACCCCTCGACCGACGTGCCTGCTGGATACGCGGAAGCCGATCGCGGTGTCCGGTTCGCGGGCGAGCTGGACATCATGGACACCTGGGCCACCTCGAGCCTGACCCCGCAGATCGCCGGCGGCTGGGAGACTGACCCCGAACTGTTCTCGCTCGTGTTCCCTTACTCGCTGCGCAGTCAGGGCCAAGACATCATTCGTACCTGGCTGTTCTCCACAGTGCTACGGGCCGAACTCGAGCACGGGAAGGTTCCGTGGGAGAACGCCGGGATCTCGGGGTTCATCGTCGACCCGGATCGCAAGAAGATGTCGAAGTCGAAGGGCAACGTCGTCACCCCCAAGGGGATGCTCGACGAGCACGGCTCCGATGCGGTGCGCTACTGGGCGGCCTCGAGCCGCCTCGGTACCGACGCTGCCTTCGATCCGCAAAACCCGAAGCAGATCAAGATCGGCCGCAGGCTCGCGATCAAGGTGTTGAACGCGTCGAAGTTCGTGTACTCGTTCCCGAAGCCGACATCCAGCGCGGTCACCGAACCACTCGACATCGACATGCTCGCGACTCTGGCGGAGGTGGTCTCGACTGCGACGAGAGCCCTCGACAACTTCGATCACGCGCGCGCACTCGAAGCCACCGAGCAGTTCTTCTGGACTTTCTGTGACGACTACCTCGAGCTGGTGAAGGAGCGCGCGTACGGCGCAGCATCCCCCGAGGCTCAGGCGAGCGCGGCCACTGCACTACGCGCCGCGATCGACGTCTTCCTGCGCCTGTTCGCGCCCTACATCCCGTTCGCGACCGAGGAAGTCTGGAGTTGGACTCACGAGGGATCGGTGCACACGGCCGAGTGGCCGAGCGCTGCCGACCTCGGCGTCGAGGGATCGCCCACCGGGCTGCTGCCCGCAGTGAGCGAGGCGCTCATCGGCATCCGGCGAGCCAAGACAGACGCCAAAGCATCCCAGAAGGCCGAAGTCGTGTCAGCGACGATTGCCGGTCCGGCCATCCTTGCTGGCGGCATTGACGACCTGAAAGCGGTCGGGCGGATTGCTACGGTGAACTTTGTGGAAGCCGACGAAATCGAGGTGCGAGACATCGTTCTCGCGGAGGTCAGCGAATGATTAGAGCGATCGAATCCCGGGACCGCACGGCGTGGGACGAACTTTTCTCCGCCTACGGGGTCTTCTACGACACGAGCTTCACCGCTGAGGTGCTGGATAAGGTCTGGGCGCTCATGATGGATCCGGCGTCTGGCGTCGATGCGCTTGTCGCGGAGAAGGATGACGCCGTCCTCGGTTTCGCGCACTACCGCTCTCATCCAGACACTTTCACGGGCGCGCGCGACTGGTTTCTTGACGACCTCTTTGTAAGTGCGGATGCCCGGGGCACGGGCTTGGCCACTGCACTGATCGAGCACATCGCAGAGCTTGCCCGTGCTGGGGATTCGGGCGGCACACTGCGCTGGATCACAGCGGCAGACAATGGACGGGCACAGCGCGTGTATGACAAGATCGCGCTCAAGACCGACTGGGTCATGTACGAGAAGCGATTCTGATGCAGCTGGGAACCCGTTGGAGTGTTGGGGAGGCGCCACCGGCACGCCTACCCGAAGCGATGGTCGCCGCGGTGACAGAGGTAGAGGCCGAATTGACGGGCGTGGCGACCGACGGTTGGCGCTGGACCCTGACGTTTCTCGAAGGTCGACCCGTGGTCGAACTCGACGACGGCACCACCATCCGGATCTCGCAAGACGGCCGCGTCACGGTTGATGACCCGCGGGATTCCTGACTGGGTAAGTCCTGTGAGTGTACGGTACGCTGCGTGAAGCAGATCTCTGTGCTATGCCGCTGACATAATCTGAAGGATTTTTCGTGAAGCTCTCCACTCGCACGCTGGGAGTTGCCGCAATCGTCGGTGCCTCCGTTCTCCTGCTCGCCTCACCTGCGGCCGCCGACCCGTGGCCGGTCGGCAACAACTACGTGATCGGCGGGACGGATTGGGGTCTGCGGACCGGTGGAGCAGGGATCGGTCATACCTACGATGAGGCTGGCAACCTCAGTTCGGTGTCCCACCACTTCAGCGAACTTTACCTCGATGGGACATCGGCGGACTGCAACGATCTCACGGCCGTCTTGAGCATTGATGCCGGCACGGGCGACGTGATCATTACGTGTGATGCCGAAGAAGTCATCCCGGGCCTGTGGGTGACGCCGCAGTTCCGCCTCTATGCAACCGGTGATCTCGCGCGCATGTTCTTCACGATCGAAAATCGCACCGGTGCCGAGATCGATGCGAACAACTTTTACTTCTCCGACAACTACGACTACTACGGGGTGCAAGAGGCCTCGTCCGGCGACACAAGCGGTGTTTTATCCGGCGCCGACGAGTGGGTGATCGTCTCGGATACCAGCGGGACGACCGTCACAGGTTCTGCATGGGCGATAACGGGTGACACACTCATGACGTCAAGCGGAGATATCGCCAGCGAACAGACGTATCACAACTTCCTCGCCACCACGTTTGCGGCCGGATCCACCACCTACGTGGCCAACTTCGTGACGATCGACATGCCGGTTGCCCCTTTCGGAGAACCCGAAGAGCAGGCGGCATTCGCTGCAGCCTCTGCGCGTATGGGTGAGTTTGACAGCTTCAATGGGCGGTTGGTTGCCAGCCTGCCCGAAGGCATCACTGTGCTCAACTGGGGGGCAACTCCTGCGGCGGCGCCCGCTTTGGCAGCGACCGGTGTTGACACGACGACGTACCTTGCGGCAGGTGGCGGTGCACTAGCGCTCACACTTGCCGGAGTGGCGCTGCTGTCGTTGCGGCGTCGCCGCACCGCCTAGGCCACCGCGGAGTAGCTAGCGAATTCTTGCCGCGCGAAGGGCATCCGCGTGGTCGCGAATGGAACGGGCACGTTCCTGGGCAACGAGTTGCGAGTGTTGCTCCGGAGTCAGCTGCGTGCGCTCTGCACGTCGCTGAGCCCAGAGCAGCATGGCGAGGCTGAGGCGCATCACGAGCACCTCAATGCTGTGTGGTCGGGAGCGACGAAGATTGGCACTAGTGGTCGATGACACCGAGCCCGCTCCTTCGAGCGGTGCAAGTGTGTGACGGACTGGGGTAAGGATCGAGCTCATGATGTTTCCTCCGTTACGTCTCCGCCGACCACAGGGAAGGCGTTGAAATGGATCTGAACGGGACGCGAACCCGCTGGATTTTGGCCGCGAAAGCGCAGCAGAGTGGCCTCGGCCCACGCCTCCCACGACGTGACCACCTCGGCGAGTTGCTCGACGGTTAGGCGCAGGTTCGCTGTTGCCGTCGTGCTGGCCTCGAGCCAGTTTTCATCGAACAAGTCGAACCCGCGACGAGTGAAGTCATCGAGCAGCACCGAGCGGTTCTGTTCCCACTGCCGCATCAGCGCCAACGTGGCCTCCCGGCCAGCCGGGCTGCCCGCGGCTTCCCGCGGCGACAGTGTGATGGCGCCCGGTACCCGATCCCACCAACGCTCGCGCGCCGTTCCCTTGCCGTCGACCTCGCGCACGAAGCCGTGGCGCTCGAGTTGGCGCAAGTGGTAACTGGTCGCGCCGCTCGACTCGCCTAGACGTTCCGCGAGCATGCTCGCGGTGGCGCTTCCGTGCACCGATAGCGCGTCAAATATCTGCACGCGGAGCGGGTGCGCGAGACCTTTGATGCTGGCAAGGTCTAGCTTGCGTTCCGGCAGGCTTTCGATTTCTGGCATAGTGCAAAGATATCATTGCAAGCTTTTCTTTGCAAGTATTTCTTTGCAGAGCATTCTTTGCCTTACCGAGAGCGCTGATCGGCTACGCTCGGATGCTTCTCCGTCAGTGAGCTCACCCCTGAAGAATAGGCTGAGTCAATGAGCAACCCCGCACCGAACCCGTTCTTCGAGCCCAGCACACTGCCCTACGGAATGCCGCCCTTCGCCGAGATTCGCGACGAGCACTATCGTCCGGCCTTTGACAAAGGTATGGCAGATCAGTTAGTGGAGATCAAGGCCATCACCGCTCGAGCTGACCTGCCGACGTTTGAGAACACGATGATCCCTTTGGAGCGCAGCGGCCAGTTGCTCGACCGCGTCGCGAACGTCTTCTTCACCAAGGTTTCGGCCGACAGCAGCGACTTCACCGACGAACTCGAGGAGGAGATTGCCCCGCTACTGGCGGCGCACTCCGACGCGATCAAACTCGACGCCCAGCTGTACTGGCGCATTGGTGTTCTGCACGATCAACTCGACGACCTGGGCCTCGATGCCGAGTCACGGTACCTCGTTGAGCGGCATTTCATCGAGTTCACAATCGCCGGCGCTGGGCTAGACGAGACCCAAAAACAAGCGCTGCGCGAATACAACCGCCAGCTGTCGACCTTGACAACACGATTCGACAAGAACCTTCATGCCGACACCAATGACCTGGCGGTCGTGATCGACGATGTGGCCGAGTTGGATGGTCTTGAACCCGGGGAAGTTTCCGCGGCGGCTGAAGCCGCAAAAGACCGCGGACTCGAGGGCAAGTACCTGATTACCCTCGTGCTTCCGACCGGGCATCCGTTCCTGACCTCTCTGACCAACCCTGAGGTGCGTGAGCGCATCATGGCGGCATCACGAGCGCGCGGGAGTCGTGGCGGGGAGTGGGACAACTCCGCGATCGTGCTGGAGATCGCCCGCCTTCGCGCCCAACGTGCCCGGTTACTGGGCTTCGACTCGCACGCGGCCTGGGTGATCGCGGACGAAACGGCCAAGACCCCGGCGAACGTTGCGGCAATGCTCGGCCGGCTCGCGGTTCCCGCGGCCAAGAACGCACGAGAAGAACAGCATGATCTTCAGGCACAGGCCGGCCAGCCGATCCACGCCCACGACTGGGCGTACTTCAGCGAAAAGGTGCGCCAAGCAAAGTACGACGTCGATGAGGTCGCTATGCGGCCCTATTTCGAATCGGAGCGGGTGCTACAGAGCGGCGTGTTCTACGCGGCCACGCAGCTTTATGGCATCACGTTCACGGAGCGAACCGACATCGTTGCCTACCACCCCGATGTTCGGGTATTCGAGGTCGCCAACGACGACGGCTCGCCGGTGGGTCTATACACGCTCGACCTCTACACGAGGGACTCGAAGAAGGGCGGAGCGTGGATGGACCTGCTCATCTCGCAGTCGAGCTTGCTCGATCATCCCGTCATCGTCACCAACAACCTCAACGTGCCCAAGCCAGCGCCGGGCGAGCCGACCCTGCTCACCTACGACGAGGTGACCACGTTCTTCCACGAGTTCGGGCATGCGCTGCACGGTTTGTTTGCCCGCGTGACATACCCGAAGTTTGCGGGCACGAACACGTATCGCGACTTCGTCGAGTTCCCGAGTCAGGTGAACGAGATGTGGATGCTGTGGCCCGAGGTGCTGGCGAACTACGCCATTCACCACGTCACGGGCGAGCCGATGCCTCAGGAGTTTGTAGACAAGATTCAAGCGTCGAGCGCCTTCAACGAGGGGTTCGCGACGAGCGAGTATCTGGCCGCGGCCCTGCTCGACCAGGCTTGGCATACGCTCACCGCCGACGATAGCGTGACGGATGTCGCGGCGTTCGAGGCGGCCGCACTCACCGCCGCCGGGCTCGACAAACCCGCCGTGCCGACAAGGTATTCAAGCACGTACTTTGCGCACACATTCGCCGGCGGATACGACGCCGGGTACTACTCCTACATCTGGAGCGAGGTTCTCGACGCGGACACCGTCGAATGGTTCAAGTCCAATGGCGGGCTCACTCGAGCCAACGGCGACCGCTTCCGGCAACGGCTGCTCGGTGTGGGCGGCTCGAAGGACCCTCTCGAAGCATTCAAGGATTTCCGGGGACGCGACGCCGACATCCAACCATTGTTGGACCGCCGCGGGTTGAACTAACTGGGCTCTGGCGCGCGTTCAAGTGCCGCAACTGCGTCTTCGACCACAGCCTCCGGAGTGCGCCCGCTCGACTTAGCGACCCGAGTGACGGTTGCTGCGGCATCCCCCCGCAACCGAATGACGACGGGTGCGACCGAATCTCCTGACTCCCCGGTCTGCGCGAACCGCCCGAACCGGGCGAGTACCGGCAGCACGATCGTGCCCAAGACATCGAGAATCGCGACGACTCCCACAACGCGCCAATAGCTGTCGTTGTCGCCGGGGATGCGGCCATCGGTAACAATCGGAAGGATGATGAGCAACGCCAGCAGCCCGATGAGACCGACGGTGATGAACAATCCGGTGCGCAGTATCGGACTTCGACGCTCCTCGAGAAGCAGAAGCAGGTTGGCGTGGGCGAGACTCACCGCGAGCACCCCAAACACCGCGAAGAACTTCAGAACGTTCTCCCAGGCGCCGTTCCAATTGTCCCAACTGCCCCAAATCAGCACTGTCCCGGTCGCCAAAGCGAGCGCAGACATCGCCACACCGACGAATCCCACGATACGCAGGGCTCGACCGAGCACGGCAAGGTGACAGAGCGCCGTGATGCTGAAACCGGCCACCAACAAGGTGGTGAGGATGACCTTGGCCTGCACCTCGCCGAAGGTCGCCGTCAGAAGCGTGACTATGCCCACTAGTGCTGCTAGCGACAGCGACACAATGATGAAGATGATCGCGATGCGGCGAAGATCCTTGAGCAGGCTAGAACGGATAGGCGTCGGCAGTGACATCTCGCCAGCCTAGGCGACCTACCCCTGCAATGCGCCGATGATGGCTCCCATGACGGTGAAGGTTACCGGCGGTCAGGGCCTCGACTCGTCGGTCTTTCGGCGCCAGCTCAGCCACGCCATGACAATACCGCCGGTGAGCAGTCCCCAGAGCGCGGATCCGATGCCGAGTACCACAATCCCCGATACCACCACGACGAACGTCACGATGGCAGCGACCCGGTGGCTCGGATCCTCCAAGGCGTTAGTAATGCTGGTGATAAGCGCCCCGAGAACCGCTAGCCCGGCGACCGCCGTGACGAGGATCGCCGGTGCCACACCAATGAGAGCGGTCGCGAGGCCGGCGCCGAGCCCGAGCGGAATGTATAGCAGGCCATTGGTGAACGTGGCCACCCACCGGCGACCGGGGTCGGGATGCGACTCCGGGCCCGCCATTATGGCCGCAGTGATCGCGCCCAGATTCATCGCGTGGCCACCAAAGAGCGCCGCGACCGAGGTGCCGAGCCCCGAGGCAACGAGAGAGAACCGCGGCGGAGCTGAGTAACCGTTGGTAGACATCACCACGAAGCCGGGCACATTTTGGCCGGCCATGGTCACGACAAACAGAGGCAGCCCGACGCTGAGGATCGTAAAGAAGTCGAGGGTCGGCACGACAAACGTGAGCTGCGGTGCGACCGAGGCACTGTCCAGCCAGCCCGTGCCTGCGGCACTCACAATGGCGATAATCGCAACCACCATCGCTGCGGGCACGGCCCAGCGTGGGGCCAGCCGGTACAAAATTAGCCAGGTCAGTACGATCGGCACCCCGTACTGCGGCAGGGTCGCGACCGCCTGCACGGGAGCGAGACAGATCGGCAACAACACCCCGGCCAACAGAGCACTGGCAAGTGGGCGCGGGAT
>JBBQZJ010000096.1:0-7865 GCA_038207805.1 Actinomycetales bacterium
CTGCGACCGCTCGAAAGACGCAACTTTCCACCATCATGCGACGGTGCAGGTCGTCGTAGCGGTGCAACCGGGACAGGCGCTCGATGGGCACTCGGTAGAGGATGACGCGGCGCTCGGCGGGCAGCACGCGCCATCGATCGACCGCGGGTGTGGCTCCGAGCTCGGCGGGCAGGCCCGCGACTTCGAAGGTAACCCCCGCCAGTTCATCCGACCAGAGGTCTTTGAGGTACTCGGCCGTGGAGGCGACGACACTGTCGAACACGCCAGCGCGGCTGTGCAGCAAGGGCAGGTGCGGGCCGGTCACCGCCGCGCGAATGCCGCGGCCGTGCCGATCGCGCCAACCCGGGCGCGCCGACGGTGTCGAGTGTTGCTTCTGCGACCTAGCCACGAGCCAATTCTATCGATGCGTGAACCGGGCGTGCCGCGCCGGGTGCACGGCACGGCGGTCGTAGGCTGTGCCTCGACATGAGTGGACGTCCGTGCAGCAAAGTCGCCTGTAATCAGGATGCCATCGCCACGCTCACCTACGTCTACGCCGATTCGATGGCAGTTCTCGGCCCACTCAGCCAGTCGGCCGAGCCGCACAGCTACGACCTGTGCGAGCGGCACGCCGATCGGCTCGTGGCACCCCAGGGGTGGCAGGTCATGCGCCACGTAGTCTTGGGGCATGAATTTTCGTGATCGCGGCGGCCTAACAGCGGTCGTCTTCGACCTCGACGACACCCTCGCACCGTCGAAGTCGGCCATGGATCCGACCATGAGTGTCGCTCTGGCTCGGTTACTCGATCACCGGCAGGTCGGGATCATTTCGGGCGGTGGTTTTGAGCAGTTTGAGCTCCAGGCCCTGAACGGCTTCTCGGCGACCGAGGATGAGATGGCTCGCCTGCACCTGATGCCCACGTGCGGCACGCGCTACTACCTCAGACAGGGTGGCCGCTGGGTTCTGCAGTACGCCGAGGATCTGACTGACGACGAGAAGGCCCGCACAATCTCGGTGCTCGAAGAGGGGGCCAAGCACCTAGGACTCTGGGTTGACCAACCGTGGGGCGACATCATCGAAGACCGCGGTAGTCAGATCACCTTCTCGGCCCTGGGGCAGAAGGCCCCCTTCACCTCGAAGGCAGCGTGGGATGCCGATGGGGCAAAGAAACGAGCGCTCGGCGCGTATTGCTCGGCGCGGTTGCCCGATCTCGAGGTGCGCGGAGGCGGGTCCACCTCGATCGATGTGACCCGCAAGGGCATCGACAAGGCCTATGGAATCGCGCGACTACTCGAACGCCTCGACACGGGCGTCGAGAATCTTCTGTTTATCGGCGACCGGCTCGATGAAGACGGTAACGACCGCCCCGTCTACGAGATGGGAGTCGCGAGCATCCACGTGCACGGCTGGCACGATACCCTCACGGTCGTCACGGCACTCTGCGACTGGCTGGATGCCCCTACCGGGCCGTTCCCGGTCGACCCCATGGATCGCTAGTTCCACGGGGGTGGCCCCGCCGCTGCGGTCATTTTTTCCTAATCGCTCTGCGAGAATGGACACATGACTGCAGCTACCGCAACCGCTACAACAACTGCCCTCCCGTTCAAGGTCGCAGACCTGTCCCTGGCCGAGGCCGGTCGTCACCAGATCCGTCTCGCCGAAAACGAGATGCCCGGCCTGATGGCTCTGCGCGAGGAGTTTGGACCATCGCAGCCGCTGGCCGGCGCCCGCATTGCTGGTTCGCTGCACATGACCGTTCAGACCGCCGTGCTTATCGAGACGCTGACGGCGCTCGGCGCTCAGGTGCGCTGGGCAAGCTGCAACATTTTTTCCACCCAGGATGACGCGGCGGCTGCCATCGCGGTCGGCCCCACGGGAACCCCGACAGCCCCCGCCGGCGTGCCCGTTTTTGCGTGGAAGGGTGAGACCCTCGAGGACTACTGGTGGGCCACCGGTCAGGTCTTCGACTGGAGCGCCGAAGGCTTCGCCGGGCCCAACATGATCCTGGATGACGGTGGGGATGCCACCATGCTCGTGCACAAGGGTCGCGAGTTCGAGCTGGCGGGCACGGTTCCCGCGACCGAGCCCGGAGCGAGCGCCGAGTGGGGCGTCGTTCTCGATGTGCTGCGGGCATCCCTCGCATCGAGCCCCGACCGCTGGACGAAGATCGCGGCCGACATCAAGGGTGTGACCGAAGAGACCACGACCGGTGTTCACCGTCTGTACGAACTCGCCAAAACCGGCGACCTGCTCTTTCCGGCCATCAACGTTAACGACTCGGTAACCAAGAGCAAGTTCGACAACAAGTACGGTATCCGCCACTCGCTGCCGGACGGCATCAACCGCGCCACCGATGTGCTCATCGGAGGCAAGGTTGCGTTCGTCGCCGGCTACGGTGACGTCGGCAAGGGAGCGGCCGAGGCACTTCGTGGCCAGGGCGCTCGGGTGATCATCAGCGAAATCGACCCGATCTGTGCCCTCCAAGCTGTGATGGACGGCTACCAAGTCACCACGATCGAGAAGGTCATCGGCGAGGTCGATATCTTCGTGACCGGAACCGGCAACGAGAATGTCATCACCACCGACCACCTGCTCGGGATGAAGCACCTCGCCATCGTCGCCAACGTGGGCCACTTCGACAACGAAATCGACATCGCGGGCCTTGAGGTGCTGCGCGGAGCCGAGCGCGTCGAGATTAAGCCCCAGGTACACGAGTGGCGGCTGCCCTCCGCGCGCAGCGTGCTCGTGCTGAGCGAGGGGCGCCTGATGAATCTTGGTAACGCGACCGGGCATCCGTCGTTCGTCATGAGCACGTCCTTTGCCAACCAGGTGCTGGCGCAGATCGAGCTCTGGGTGCACGGCGAGAACTATGACCGCAACGTGTTCGTGCTGCCCAAGCACCTCGACGAGAAGGTGGCGCGACTGCACCTCGACGCCCTCGGTGTCGTGCTCACCGAGCTCACCCCCACGCAGGCGGCCTACATCGGTGTGCCCGTTGAGGGGCCATACAAGGTCGATCAGTACCGCTACTAGGCGGGTCTAGCCTCGGTCGGGGAATCCGCGAGGCATCCCACCCAGCACTTCGGCGAGATGGTCGAGCTGACCCTGAGCGAGTTGGAGCGCCGCCAATTCGCGTTCGCGACGAAGGGTCGCGGCTGCCGCGAGAAACAACTCGGGGTGAGCATTCGGCACCGGAGACACGAACACGGCCACCTCGGTCGCCAGCGACCGAGCAAGACGGTCGCGAGTCGCCGGCGTGAACCCATCGGCCGACGCCAAGAACTGTGCGACGCGGCGTGCCAGGGCATCCGGGAGTTTGGCGACATCCGCAGTTTCTGACCACTCGGCAAGTTCCGCCGGCACGGTGTAGGCACGCTTGGGCAGCGCACCGACCCGCTCATATTGACTGTATGTTCCGGCAACCAGATCGCCGAGACGCTTGGCGCGCTGATTGAGCAGCCCCACGACCGCGGCTATTGCCCCGGCAGTGAGGATGAGTTCCATCACTCCCACGAGGCCGCGGATGAACGCGTGCCTGAAACCGATAGCACCACCGTCGTCGCGAACAATCCGCGCGCCGACCGCGAGGCGCCCGAGGGATTTGCCGTGACTTGCTGTCTCCACGGCAACCGGGATCACCAGGAGGCACAGCACCCCGGCGGAGACCGAAACAGCGGCCATCAGCGCGTCATCGAGTCCCAGCTGCGCAGCGAAGGTGAAAAGCACAACGAGGATGATGACGTAGAGCCCGGCGTACAACAGAAAGTCGATGCCCGAACCGGCTGCTCGCAGCACGAAACTGGTCGCCCGAAGATCGAGCGCGACGGCTTCGCCGGTCATGAGTTCTTGGGTGGACTCGCTATACACATCCGAGTCGACCGGCGTGGGCCTTGGCATGCGATCATTTTAAGCAGATGGACCTCGACGCATATTCTTCAGCGCACGGCGCGGAATGGGATCGCCTTGCCCGGCTCGGGTCCAAGAGTCGCTTCAGCGGCGTGGAAGCAGACGAACTGATCGACCACTACCAGTCGGGCGCAAGCCAGTTGTCGGCGATTCGCACCACGGTAGGGGAGTCCGTCGAGGGTGACCGGCTCTCGCTTGCACTGAGTCGGGCGCGCCTTCGGTTTACGGGCGCTTCGGCCAACGTACTCAACCAACTGCCACGCTTTTTCGCGATTCAGCTTCCGGCTGCCCTGTACTCAATCCGGTGGCTGTGTCTCGCGGTCGCGTTCGCGACCTTTTTCATCGCGTTCCTTTACGCATGGTGGGGCATCGCCAATCCCGATGTACTCGCTAGCCTTCTGACCCCGCAGGAGCGGCGGCAGTTCGCCGAAGAGGACTTCATTCAGTACTACTCGACCTACTCGGGAAGTTCATTCACGGCTCAGGTCTGGACGAACAACGCCTGGCTCGCGGCTCAGGCGATCGGTCTGGGCATCCTCGGCGTCTTCACCCCGGCGGTCTTGTTCTCCAATGCACAGAACCTGGGCTTAAGTGCGGCAATCATGGCCGAGTTCGGGCACCTCGACGACTTCTTTCTCTACATCTCCCCGCACGGACAGCTTGAGTTGTACTCCATCTTCGTCGCGGGCGCTGCCGGGATGCGCATTTTCTGGGCGTGGATCGCGCCCGGTACCCGCACCCGCGCTCAATCACTCGCGACCCATGGGCGGGCGCTATTCACGGTCGTCATCGGACTCATCCTCGCGCTGTTGGTGTCGGGGATCATCGAGGGCTACGTCACCCGCCAAGACTGGCCGTGGGTGATCAAGATCGGCATTGGCACGGTCGCGCTGGCCGCCTTCCTGGTCTACCAGTGGGTGGTCGGGGGCCGGGCAGCTCGCGCCGGCGAGACCGGTGACCTCGACGAGTTCGAGGCCGGCGCACGGCAGCTTGTGGCGGGCTAATCCCGCCGGCTAATCCCGCCGGCTAATCACCCGGGCTAATCCCGCCGGCTGGGCCAGCCGGCCCTCGGGCGGTTAGGACTTGCCGCCGCGGTCAAACAGTCGACCGTAGGTGAATCCGGCGATGAGGGCGCCAACGATGGGCGCCACGATGAACACCCAGAGCTGAAGCAGCGCGTCGGGGCCACCATAGATCGCCGAGGCGAGGGAGCGTGCCGGGTTGACGGAGGCACCGCTGACCGGTATAGCAACGAGGTGGATGACGACAAGGGTGAGCCCGATCGCAAGCGGCGCGAAACCGCTGGGCGCGCGTCGGTCTGTGACACCGAGAATCACGTAGAGGAACACCGCGGTCAGCACGACCTCGGCGACGATCACCGCGACGAGCCCGAACCCGCCGAGGGAATGGTCGCCGAATCCATTCGCGGCGAAGCCCGAGCTCTGCACACTTGCCAGCAGTCCGGCCGGGCCGTTTGCCGCAAGCACGAAGATGAAGGTGGTGCCGAGTGCTCCGCCGACGAGCTGGGCGAGGATGTAGTACGGGGTGTCCTTCCAGGCGAAGCGACCAGCAGCCGCCGCGCCGAGGGTTACCGCCGGGTTGAAGTGGCCGCCCGAGATGTGCCCTACCGAATACGCTCCCACGATCACGGCGAGTCCCACGGCGAGGGCGATCGGCAAAATGCCCGCGGATGGCGCCGTGAACAGCGCCGTACCCACCACGGCGGCGACCAGCAGGAACGTGCCGAACACTTCGGCAGCAAGTCGCTGGGGGAGCGACGAGGTGGTGTCGAGTGAAACATCGGCATTGGCGACAGTCTTGGCCACGGTTGTGCCTTTCGTTCGTGAATGGGGCAGTTGAGAGCCTAGAGCCTGCCCGCGGCTTTGAGGCCGATATACACGTCGGCAAGTGCGGGAGGGAGGTTCTGCGGCGAGCCCGTCACGACCTCCCCGCCCAGCTGGCGAACGGCGGACGCGACGCGGGTCTGGTCGAGAAGGGCGCGCTCGGCGGCGGCTGCACGGTACACGGAGTCTCGAGTGCTGCGGTCGAGTGTGGCATCCAGCACCGTGGGGTCGGTGACGGAGGCCACGACCACGGTGTGGCGGCGCGTGAGCTGGGGCAGCACCGACAAGAGGCTCCGGGATGCCCCCGGCGCGTCGATGGTCGTCGCCAGCACCACCAGTGCGCGGTGCGCGGTCACGGAGCGAACCAGCGACGGAACTGCCGCCCAGTCCATCTCGATGAGTTCCGGCTCGACCGTTGCCATGCTGGTCACCATGCGCGAAAGCAGTTCGGCGCCGACGGCGCCCTGCACTCTCGCGCGAACTCGGCGGTCAAAAATCACGAGCTCGACTCGGTCGCCTGCGCTGGAGGCGAGCGCTGCGAGCAGGAGGGCCGACTCGAACGCCGTGTCGATGCGCGGCTCGTTGTCGATTCGAGCGGCGGATGTTCGACCGCTGTCGATGACGATCACCACGCGGCGATCCCGTTCCGGTCGCCACGTGCGCACCACGAGGTCACTGCGTCGAGCGGTGGCCCGCCAGTCAATCGAGCGCACGTCGTCGCCGCGCACGTAGTCGCGCAGACTGTCGAACTCGGTGCCCTGGCCGCGCACCATCACGCTGGTCGCGCCGTCGAGCTCGCGGAGCCGCGCCAGCCGAGATGGCAGATGCTTACGGGAGTTGAACGGGGGCAGCACCAGGACGGCGCCGGGGGTCGCGATCGTCGCCTGTCGCGCCCAGAGTCGGAGCGGCCCGAACGACCGCACGGTCACGTGAGCTGCCCTGCGCTCGCCGCGACGGAACGGAGTGAGCGTCGTCGTAATGCTTCGGGCCTCACCCGCGGGGATCGAAACCGGTGCGCGTCGTGGCGTCGCGCCCGCCGACGGCGGCCATCCGTCTCTCACGATCGCTCGGAGACGCTGGCCGCCGGGGTTACTGATCGTGAGCCGTGACGCCACGGTTTCGCCCAAGCGCATCCTCGTCGGCACGTCGCGGGTGAGTCGCACTGCTCTGGGGGATGCCGCGAGCGCGAGGTCCATTATCCCCAGCACGATTGCTCCCGCGAGCCAGTAGGCGAACATCGCGGGGTCGTTGGTGATGACGATCGGCACTACGCCGACCGCCACCAGCAGAACGAACCATCCGGAGATTGCCATGGCGACTTAGATCGGCACCTGAACTTGCTGCAGGATGGAACGCAGAATCGTATCGGCGGAGACGCCTTCCAATTCGGCCTCCGGGCGAAGCTGGATGCGGTGGCGCATCACCGGCAGCACCATCGCCTGCACATGGTCGGGGGTGATCGCGTCGAATCCGGTGAGCCACGCCCACGCTTTAGCGGCGGCGAGCAGTGCAGTCGATCCGCGCGGGCTTACGCCGAGCTTGACGGAGGGGCTTTGCCGAGTAGCGCGGGACAGGTCGACCGCGTAGCCGATGACGTCGGCGCTGGCGCCGACCTTGGCCACGGCGGCTTGCGCCGCTGCGAGCTGCTTCGCATCCAGCACCGCTGTGACGCCCGCCGCCGCGAGATCCCGGGGATTGAATCCGGCGGCGTGCCGAGTGAGCACCTCAACCTCGTTATCGCGCTCGGGCAGATCGAGCACCAGCTTGAGCAAGAACCGGTCGAGTTGTGCCTCGGGAAGGGTGTATGTGCCTTCGTATTCGATCGGGTTCATGGTCGCGGCGACCATGAAAGGCACCGGAAGCTTGCGCGTCACCCCGTCGACCGAGACCTGACGCTCCTCCATCGCCTCGAGCAGTGAGGACTGTGTCTTCGGTGGCGTTCTGTTGATTTCGTCGGCGAGCAGGATGTTAGTGAACACGGGTCCCTCGCGAAACTCGAACTCGCCCGCCTTCGAGTCGTACACGAGTGATCCGGTCACGTCACCGGGCATCAGATCCGGCGTGAATTGCACGCGCTTCGTTTCCAGCTTCAGCGCGTGACTCAGGGTGCGAACGAGCAGGGTCTTGGCAACACC
>JBBQZJ010000097.1:0-7851 GCA_038207805.1 Actinomycetales bacterium
TGGCGGGTGGGGCGCGCCCACGGCATGGATGTGTTCGTATCCATCGAGGACTCCGTCGCGCTCGAGGGCCCGCCCAGGTCGGGCAAGGGGTACCGAATCCTGATCTCCGCGATCCTAGACTGGGCCGGCCCGCTGGTCACGACCTCGACGACAAACGACAACCTGACAGCGACGTTGCG
Organism: Actinomycetales bacterium; assembly: GCA_038207805.1. Taxonomy (GTDB): domain Bacteria; phylum Actinomycetota; class Actinomycetes; order Actinomycetales; family Microbacteriaceae; genus Rhodoglobus. The sequence continues at coordinate 180 of JBBQZJ010000097.1, forward strand.
GATGCGCCAACAGTGCGGCGAAGTATTCGTGTTCGACCCGCAGGGCCTGTCGGGCATCCGTAACACCGTGAAGATCGACCCGATCGCCGGATGCGAGGACCCGCTTGTCGCCGTGCAGCGCGGCACGGCGATCGTTACCGGCACAGCGCTGGGTGCATCCGCCACCAATCAGGAGTGGGCTGCCGCCGCGGCGACAATGCTATCCCGACTTCTTCATGCAGCCGCGGTCGGCGGACGAGACGTGAGCGACCTCCACGAGTGGGGGTCCACGCCGGCGCTTGCCCGGGCCGCAGTCGATATCCTCCGCTCCGACGGCGCACCTGGATGGGGCGACGGACTTGAGACGGTGTTGGTCGGCGACGACAAGCTGCGCTCCTCCACCTGGTTCGGTGTGCAAGCAGCCGTCGCCCCATTGGCAATCCCCCAGATCCGTGAGGCGCTCCGGCCGACAGGCGGGCGCCCGTTCGAGCCGGAGGAGTTCCTTGTCGGCCGAAACACCCTCTACCTCTTAGGCTCCGGGTCGGGGGCCGGCGCCATGGGCGGCTTCCTGTCCGCCGTCTTGGACGATGTCGTCGAGGTCGCCCGCCGCAAAGCGCTCGCTTCCCCAGGGGCGCGGCTGGGTGAGCCCTTGGGGCTTATCCTGGATGAGATCGCAAACCTGTTCCGGTGGGCGGCGTTGCCGCGGGTGATGGCCGAAGGCGGCGGTCGCGGGATCTGCACTTTCGTGGTGCTGCAAGCACTGTCCCAGGCAGAGACCGCATGGTCTCGGGCCGAAGCAGACACGATTTGGAGCGCGGCCACCGCCAAAGTGCTACTGGGCGGTGCAGCAGGAGTCGCCCACCTGCGAGACATCGAGGCTCTACTGGGGTATCGGGAACGCCGCCGAACGCAACGGTCATGGAGCAGCGAGCGGGCTGGCATGCACACCTCCGAGCATCACGACCGGCTGCCATTGATGACAGCCGACGAGATTCGACGGCTCCCGCAGGAGGTCGGTCTGCTCGCGTATCGGAACCGGCGAGCTGTGTTGCTTGATCTCTACGCGTGGGATCAACGCAAGGACGCCCGCGCCATCCAGTCCGCCAAACGTCGCACCGAGGCCGAGCAGCAGACCCTGTTTGCGGAGCAGCGCCGTTCTTTGCCGATCGACGCTGTCGAGGACGAGCCGTGAGTAACGCGCGCAAGCTCCCAGTTGGGAACCGCTATCGCACTGGTTATCTGAGGTCGGTGCCTTGGTTCCGCCGACGCGACCAGTGGTTCACTGAACAGGTAGACCGCACGGCGCAGTTGCGCTGTGTCGTATGCCGTCTGCCCGCATCCCGCCGCCAACTAGAACTGCACCACCTCGACTACGCGCGGGTAGCACGTACCGGCAACCTGTGGGCGTCAGGCGAGGTGCACGAGGACTTGTGCGCAATGCACTCCGCCTGCCACGACTTGGTGCACCGAGTACTCGAGACCGACCCCGTGTTGCGAGCGCACTATACTCGCCCGATCGCCGCCGTGCACACCATCCGGATTACCCGAACCCGCTTGACGGCGGAGGTGATGCGGGCATGAGGGGCGAGTACGACGACGAGGAGGACTGGGCACCGGTCAAGGATCTCATCGCGGGGCTCGACCTGGACGCGTTCGACCCGCTCGCCCGGGCCGGGTCCGACCCGGCGCGCGGCACGCGCGCCATAAGGTGGCGCGACCTGCCGCCCGAGTTGGCGCCAGTCGAGTGGCAGATACTTCGCAAATGGGTCGAATGGGTCACCACCCGCTTCGACGTGCCGGTCACTCTGGTTCCGAACTGCTGGTGGATGCATCCAGCGCTGGTTGAAGAGCTCTCTGCACTACACGTTGCGTGGCGCACCGCCTACGACAAACGGGACACCGGGCTCGGGCCGGTCATGTGGCTCGAACGATGGCATGCGGCCAAGGCCCGCCTCCGTGAGGCATATCCGGGATCCTGCACCAACGGGCACAAGGGTCCGAAGAGACGTTCCTGGGACGGTGTGACGGACCAGGGCGAATGGGAAGCCTGGGCGATCGACGCTCATGGCCAGTGATCAGCAGATAGGGAAGGAAGCAGAAATGGGAACAAGAATCCCGGTAACGATCGAGGGAAACCTCACCGCGGATCCCGAGCACGACACTAGCGAAAACGGTGTCGAGTACGCCCGGCTCACCCTCGCGGTCAACGACCGGCGACTCAACGAGCAGACCGGGAAGTGGGAGGACGCTGGCACCGTCTTCCACCGCGCAGTCGTGTTCAACGACCAGGCCCGCCACGTAGTCGACAGCCTCCGCAAGGGCGACTCGGTAGTTGTGGCCGGTGATCTGCGGTTCGGCAGCTACACCGACAAGGACGACAACGTCCGGGAAAGCCGCGACATCGTCGCCGATACCGTCGCGGCCTCCCTCCGGTTCGCTACCGTCAGCATCGAGCGCGCCCCAAAAGCTAGCGGCCCCAACGCGAATGCGGAGGGGCCGGTAGCTGCGCCGGAGGCAACCGGAGCAGAGTACGCACGCTGACCACAGGAAGCGGAGAGCGGGTGAGAGTTATCGTACTCTCGCCCGCCCTTTTCGCTTCAGTTCCGGCGAGCGCGCGCTTAGGCGGATTCGATCTGTCCGACCCACACGTTTAGCTGGGCGACGGCCTCGTCGAGGGAGAGCGTTAGATGCGCCGACCCGGCAACAGTTGAATACTCGACGGTCCATTGCGAATGAGCGATCACGACCGGCGGCCATGTCCGCTGTGGGAACCCCAACTCTGTGGCCTCATCAGCGCGGGAGGCAATCAGGGTCGTCACCGCGCCGCGAATCTTGGCCAGGGTCGGGCTGCCTGTCGCGCCAGCGAGGTCACGAAGTAGAAGCAGGTCGACGACGTCGCGGACGCGGTCGTTGACCGATGCGGGCGGGTCGTGGGGATCGGTGACCGCGTGCAGCTTTTGCGCGATCTGGAATCGCATCGCGATCCCGACCAGCGTGTCAGGATCGGGGAGGCCGAACGCACCCAGCGGCAGCGGCTCGACTGGCTCGGCTTCGTTGCCAATACCGGCCTCGTCGGCCGAGATCTCCAACTGAATTCGCCGCCAAGTCACACCCCGCAGCTCGAGGATGAGGGCGAAACGGCGAGGCTTGACGAGCTTGCCCGGCACATTGATGACCTCGACCGGGCCGCGACGCAACGTCAGCGGCCCCCACGGCTCGGTCAACACGTGCTCGAGCACGCGCAAGAACTCGTCCAAATCGCCCCGGACCACGCCATCAACGTCTTTCGTGGAACGTCCGGGCACGTCCAGGCGGTGCTGAAGCAACGTACCGCCCTTGAGCAAGAACAGTTGCCGACCGTCCTCATCGACGGCGCGCTGCACTGCGGCGATCGCCACCGACGAGGCGACAAGCCAGCCCAACCGCCCGCCACCGGCCTCAGCACCCAGCTTGCCCTCAGCCTGAGATATCCATCCGTTCAACACCGCCGCTGACGGGGGTTGCTTCGTCTTGGGCACCAGCTGGCGCAGCAACACGGCGATGCGGGACGCCGCGGGCCTATCCGCCATGACGCACCTCGAGCATCGCAGCCAGCTCATCGCGCTCGGCGGTGGTGATCCGGCCCTGCGCGTGACCGTTCTTGATCGCCTGTCGCAGCAAATAGGTAGGGGTGCCCGTGGCAATGCACTGAGTGATCGCCGTTGCAACCGTGACGGTAGGGATCTCCTGCCACCACCCGATCTGCTCCCGCGTCAGATCCTCGTAGTGGATGACGTAGCCCTCCCCCGCGCTGCGCCGCAGCCGACGATCCTTTCCGACCGTGACGTGGATACGATTCGGGTTGATGTCGCTGATGCCGAAAACATCGAGGGCCGTCTCGTGGCTCAGACTGGCCTCTGGCGCCCGCGTCCACAAAACCGCGAGCATGTACGGGTCCTGCTCGCTCACCGGGTAACGAGGGAAGCGATACACCCCGAATGCTGCGCGCTCCAACGTGCCGCGCTGCATCAACATCTGCAACGCACCCGTGCCCACGCCGACCCCCGCCGCCTGCTGCGCAGTCACGAAGCCGTGCTGCGCAGTCGCGGTCTCCCACAACGCGTTGCGAGATAACACCCGATCAGTCATGACAAAAGTATAACGGAACCGTGACACTATTGACGCTTGTTTCGGCTTGGGCAGTCAACCTGTAACTACCGCGATGCGCTGGATGGTTCGCGATCTTCGTCACCGCCGATCGCCTCGATCCAATCAACGCCTTCGTCCGAAATGTAGAACCCCGAAGGGCCGCTCTGCCCTACCCACCAGCCATCCGAGGTGATCGCCCCACCCGCAGCGGTGATCTCAGCCACGACCTCCGCCGACACTGCGTCGCCGTAATTCTCGATCAGCCACTCTCGTGTCGGCGGACGCAGCTTCGGCCACCACTGTTCGATGCTCACGCACCAAAGTCTGCCGCTGACCGCGCGACGGGCTTCCGTCCGACACAGTCTTTAGAAACTAAGGCCGCCACTCGGGTCTCGGACTGGGGGTGGGGCGACCAGTGGCTCGGCTTGGCGCTCCTGGCCGGCGGCGTTTGTGACCTGATGCGCGTTGTGGAGCGGAGTCACATCCCGCTCTCGATGTTCCTGCAGGAGGGCAGCGATCTCGTGTTGGACGTCGTCGATTCGAGTCTGGATAGCCATCTGCTCGGTAGTTGATGGCGGCTGCAAGCCTATCGCTCTGGCGCTATCCGCACGCCCGTGCCCGACAGCGTCGACCTGAGCGACCTGCATATCGATCTCGCGCAGTCGCGCTCGGGCCGAGCGCTCGATCGCGCGTGCCGTCTCCAGACGATCCCTCACCCCGTGAGCTGAACCGGGCGAGCCATGTGTAGATGCGCGGGCGGCGCGACCCAGTTCGCTGAGGGAGGCGCGGTGAGCGTCGTCCAGAGTGACTTCCAGGCGGCCGCGCATCATGGTGTCTGCGAGCTGGTCGATGGCGTGACGTGTATCGTGGGCGATCACGACGGCCGTGTTCGTTTGGCGACCGCGGGTCATCCCAACGTAGAGTCCGGCAGCGTCAGTGCCGGGTCCGACATAGGATCTGTGCACGGTCTCGCCTTGGATGCCGTGCACGGTGGAGGCGTAGGCGAGGTGGATGTGTTCAGCGGCGTAGTCGTGGTCGACGGTGCGGATGTCGCCGGAGTCAGTGACTGACGCGAGGCGGATGCCACCGCGCACCATTCCCGCAATAACCCATACGGCGCGATTGTCGACGCCTAGCTCGGTGTCGTTGCGTCGGGTTTGCACAACGTCGCCGACCAGGAGCCGCTGTCCGTGTTGACCGAGGGCGACCCGGTCAAGGGTGAGCTGACCGTGATCGAGGCGATCTTGCTGTATGCGGTCGTTGATCTGCTGCGCCTCGGCGTTGGTTGCGGTCACCAGGGCGACGCGCTGCCCGCAGGAGGTGTGTCGCAGGTAGGCGGCGACCATCTGCTCCCTCGCGTCGTGCCCGCTCGCGACAGCCTCAACGTGTCCGGTCGCGGTCAGCTCATGGGCGATCGTGAGAGCGTCCGCCCGGTCGTCGGGTTCCCGCAGCCGGAGCGTGAGAGCACCATAGGCGGAGTCTCGGAACCGGTGCACAGCGGTGAGTTCGACCGTGGATCCGGAACGGCGCTGCATGGCAGCCATCGCTCCGGAGTGCCCGACCGGCAGAGCCTGGAGGTGATCGCCGATCATCGCGATGCCCGCACCGGTATCGCTGGCGAGTTCGGCGAGGAGGTTCGCGGTATGCATGTCGACCATGCCGGCCTCGTCGACCACGATCCGATCCCCCGCTCCCAGGGGGAAGCGTCGCGGCCCGCGGTGTACGACTCCAGTGCGAGGGTCGGCATCACCCACCCTCAACCGAGTCCACACGGTACGGCCGGCAGGGTCGGCCTCGAACCTGTAGCCATGGTCGACGAGCAGAGCGTGCAAGCTAGATGCGACCGCGCCAATCTCACGACCGGCAACAGAGGCCGCCTTCCGGGTGGGTGCGACCACGACCATCCTCCGACCCCGCGTCTCGATCACAGCGCGGGCCACAAGTAGCAGCGTGGTCTTGCCCGTCCCCGCTGGGCCGGTCACGGTCACGAGTCGGTTCGTGCCGGCGATCGCGGCCGCCGCCTGCACCTGCCCGGGGTCGAGAGTCGTATCCGTCAGTACCTCGGCGGCCACACGCGCGATGACCTCAGTTGGGATGTCACTACCGGCAGAGTTGAGCTGATCGAACCGTGCGGCAAGGTCAAGCTTCGCCTGTGCTGTCGGCAGAGACATCAGATGCTTCACATGCGCGGGTACCGCGATCTCCCCGTCAAGGAAGTCGACGGTTTGTTCCCGTAAGGCCCGGCCGTTGAGATCCTCGATTACCTCGTCCAGCACGGCACGGTCGACAACGATGCCGGAGGCGGCGAGCGCGCGAATCACGCCAGCACGCACGTCGTATCGACTGAACCGTCCTCCGCTTCTGGCAGCCCGACGGTCCGCGTCAGTGATCGCGGTAGCGGTAAGCAGATCCCGATCGAGCTCCCCGAGCGGCCGTCCTGTCACAGTCACAGATCCCCTGTGTATAGTCGCTGACTTATCGAGAGCTGTGATCTCGCTACGGACCAGATTCTCCCACTCAGCCTCGTCCACAGCGTTGGGCTTACCCGGACGCCCCTGCGCCCAGGCCCACCGATCAATCCATGCCAAAGTCGCATGGTCGGGCTGCTGACCCGGATGAGTCTGGCGCCAGCCTGCGAGGCGCATGGCGCGGTTCGCCTCAATCTGGTTCGACCTTCGTGAGAGCGGTCGCACCAGATGGGCAAGCTCGGCGATCTCCCCATCAGCATCAAGGGTGTAGCCGTGCTCCGCGAGCGCGGCACCCCAGGAAGGATCCGTACGGGAGGCGAGGTCACCCTCGGCGTTAACGACGGTATGCAGTTTCATGGCGACCCGCGAGTCAAGGTTTGACCACTTGCCATCCTCCCCGAGCACCTTGACGCTGAGCCACAGGTGACGGTGGATATGCGGGTCAAGAGCACGCGACCGTTCGTGCTGCAGCTCGACCACCTCGAGACGGGCAATGGACTCCCGGATCAAACCGCCGGCGCCCCGCCGTGCGTTCAACTCACCCTGCCAAAGCTGGAGGGTTCGGTCGCGAATGCGGTCCTGCAATTCGTCGAACTCTGCGCGCAGTTGTGGTGCGAGTAGGACGGCAAGGCTGAAGGACTTGGGCATGTTCATCGTCCCGTCGAGCAGGAGATCCGCGTCCGGGCTGGTCAGCTCTCGGCCGCGCGGCTCCCGGGTCAACGGATCAGAACCATCCACCCATCGGGCAAGACCGGTGGCGTCGAGCGCGTCTTCCTCGATACCAACACTGGTCACTGTGAACCGTGGAACCAGCGCGGCACCAGCAGTCCCGTAGCTGACCGCACGCTTGACCGTCTCATCGCGGCGCTGGACGGCGGCGTCGCAAGTGCCATCGAAGGCGTAGGCGACCGCTTGACCCACACCCTCGGACGCTTTGCCCCGCTTCCACCGCTCCAATCCACCGCGCATACAAACAACGCTAGGCGCGAATGCAGCCATCACACCCGAGTGCCTGCGTGCATCTCCTCAACTCTGTGAGTCTGTAAGGAAAGGATGGCGAGTCGGTTCAGAGCGCGATGCGGGCAGGCGCTGGGATG
>JBBQZJ010000098.1:0-7772 GCA_038207805.1 Actinomycetales bacterium
CGCGAATGGCAGCGAGTCTCTGGTGCCGTTCATCGTCATGGAGTACGTCGATGGCCGCCTGCTGAAAGACATCATTGCCGAAGGGCCGGTCGCGCCCCCGGAAGCCGCGCGGATCATCGAGCAGGTGTTGACAGCGCTCGAGTATTCGCACCGCGCCGGCGTGGTGCACCGTGACATCAAGCCTGGCAACATCATGATCACCTCGAGCGGACTCGTGAAGGTCATGGACTTTGGCATCGCTCGAGCGATTTCGGATTCGGCGGCGACGATCGCCGAGACCAGCGCCATCGTGGGAACGGCGCAGTACTTTTCCCCCGAGCAGGCGCGTGGCGAAAGCGTGGATGCCCGCACCGACCTGTACTCGACCGGAATCGTGCTGTACGAACTGCTCACCGGACGGCCGCCGTTTTACGGCGAGAACCCGGTGGCTGTCGCCTACCAACACGTGAACGCGGATGCCGCTGCGCCGGGCACGCTGAACCCGCGCGTTTCGCCGGCCCTCGACGCCGTCGTGATGCGAGCGCTCTCGAAGGACCGGTTCGCGCGCTATCAGAGCGCCAGCGAGTTTCGGGACGACCTGCAGGCCGCCGCCGCCGGGTCGGTTCCTGCGCGCAAGCAACTCGCCGCCAACGACTTCAGCGCGACCCTTTTCGGAGTGAACCCCTCGTCGGTCGCCGGATCCGAAGCAACCATGCGCCAGTTGACGGTCGACGACGACGAGCGAATCGTGCGCACTCAGAGCCGCCCGCCGGTCGCCTGGATCTGGGCCGGCATCGCCAGCATGGTGGTCATTGTCGCCGCGGTAATCTTCTGGACTTTCAATCTCGCACCAGCCCAGCTCACGGCCAACGTCGCCGTCGACGTTCCCAACGTTGTGGGCCAGAGCTACACCGATGGATCTGCGGTACTCATCGACGCCGGTCTTGAACCGACGCAGATCACCGAAGTGAGCGAAACGGTACCGGAGGGCGCGATCATCCGCACCGATCCCGGAGCGGGTGTGCGAGTGAACCCCGGATTACAGGTAAAGGTTTTCGTCTCGCTCGGAGAGACACCCGTTCCGGTTCCCAACGTCGCCAACATGACCGAGGCAGATGCGATCGCGGCGATTGAAGCGAAGGGTCTCGTGTACGGCGTGACCACGTTGTCATACTCGGCGACCATCGGCAATGGGATCGTCATCGATTCGGATCCACCCGGTGGGTCGGAGCGCGTCGGAGCCGACGTCATCCGCAAGGGGCACGTCGTCAACCTGGTCGTCTCGAATGGTCTCGTGCAGGTTCCGGATGTGACGGGCAAGACGATCGCGCAAGCATCATCCGAGCTCAGCGCCATCGGGCTCAACCCGACAGTGCAGGTGGATCAGACCTGCAGCGGGGGAACCGTCGCTAGTCAGTCGATCGTCGGCGATCAGCCGCAAAAGTCACCCATCAGCCTGAGGTACTGCAGCGGATCGTAATCCGCACAGCACCCGTGCGGGTGAGGATCGCTAGTGAATCTTGACGAGCGGCGTGAGCAATTTAGCCGTCTCGGCCGCCTCGGGCAGGCCCGCGACCGATAGCCAATTGCCGATCATCCGGTACCCGCCCTCGGTGAGTACCGACTCGGGATGGAATTGCACGCCGTAGATCGGCAGGCTCTCGTGTCGCACGCCCATGATGACGCCGCCCTCGGTTCGCGAGGTGACGATGAGCTGGTCGGGAACAGTCGAGTCGACAACAGCAAGCGAATGGTAGCGGGTCGCCACAAACGGTTGCGGCACGCCCTCGTAGAACGGGCTCTCGTCGTGGGTGATGAGCGATGTCTTGCCGTGCATGAGTTCGTCGGCGTGGGTGACCGTTGCCCCCATCGCTTCCGCGATGGCCTGATGGCCCAGACACACCCCGAGCAGCGGCTGACCTGACGCCACGGCCGCTGTGACGATGGGGATGCTCACCCCGGCTGCAGCGGGCGTTCCGGGACCGGGCGACAAGAGAATCGCGTCATACTCCGCGATTACGGATGCCGCGTCGGCCGCCGAGAATGCGTCGTTTCGCAGCACCGTCGTTTGCGCTCCCAATTCGAGCAGATACCCATTGAGCGTGTAGACGAAACTGTCGTAATTGTCGATAACCAAGACCCGAGTCACTAGCCACCCACCGTCACTTCCTGAGGAGTGGACAGGCTATTCACCAGGGGAAACACCCACAGCACCAACGACGTGAGAACGGCCGCAGCGGCCACCGCAAGAATGAGGATCCGCAACCACACTGGTCCCGGAAGCACTCGCCATAGCGCCGCGTACACTAGCCCGCCACCGAGGCGGTTTGCGTGGGTGACAATTCGGGCGGTGGGCCTCCCGCGCGTGGATACCATGTGTCGTACACGCTATAGGCGATGATTCGCTCGGCAGCCGTGAGCTTGGGGTTGCAGCTGGTTAGCGTGAGGATTCGGTCGGTTGGCGCCGCGCCGGTGTTCTCCGGAACCGGCTCAAGTACGTCGATGCTCGTCGGCATGACATACGCGAAGGTGCGGAATACATATCGGTACCAGCCATCGGCGGTCTCGAGATAGATACTGTCACCGAGCACCAAGTTGCCGATATCGCCGAGGGGTGCACCCCATCCCGTGCGGTGACCGGCCAAAGCGATGTTGCCCACATCCCCCGGAAGTTGGGTGCCCGGGTAGTGACCGATGCCATCCGCTAGCGCGCCATTCACGGCAACCCCCTCGAGCACCGGGCGACTGTAGTCGGCACCAAACCGCGGAATGATGAGGTTGGCAAACTGCACGTCATCGGCGGGGGCCGACGCCAAGACGACGGGGGGGCCGGGGTCGGCGCGTGTTACGGGTGCCGGGGCAGGGGCTTCGCCCCTCTCCCACTCCTGGGATTGCACTGTCGCTTGGGTTTGCTGTTGAGACCCGACGACGATGTCGTTGAGCCACACCTGCCACCCCAAGAACAACAGGACGACGACACCGCCCGTAATGAACACTTCACCGAGAACGCCGACTAAAGACACGCGAGGACGTCGCGCCATGCGCTCCGCGCGGCGTCGCGCGACCCTGCCGTCCTCAAGAACCATGCTCACGATTGTACGATGACCAGCTGGGAGTGGGGCGCCCTGTCCACCGAGTGCCCAGCGAAGCGATCAGGCTAGAATCGACAGCATGGCCCGTTCCACTGCATCCAACTCCGACCGCCCTGCTGAGACGCGCTCTGGCGAGCCCGCGCCGAACCCGGTGTGGTTCAAGCCGGTGATGTTCGGCTTCATGCTGTTGGGCCTCATCTGGATCATCGTCTTCTACGTCAGCCAGAGCCAGCTTCCGATCCCGGACCTCGGTAGCTGGAACATCTTGGTCGGTTTCGGCATCATGTTTGTTGGCTTCCTGATGACCACTCGGTGGCGCTAGGTCTCTCGACGGGCTTTTCGTTAACTACAGCAATGTAGTTATACCCACTGTGGATGGGCCTGTGGATAACTGTCTCGCTAGAGGGACAATGCGACGACTGCGGTAAGCACAACAAGCGCAACAGCAATGCCCGCGACGCCCAGAATCTGGGCAACCAGCTGGTTCGGTCGTCGGGTGCGAAGCAGGACGAACGCAACTGCGGCACCAACCACGAGCCCGCCAACATGCGCCTGCCACGAGATGTTGAGCCCCGGCACGAAACCGATCACCAGATTCAAGACGATCAACACAATCAGTTGGGTGCTATTGCCCCCGAGCTTTCGCTGAATGATGAAGAAGGCGCCCAGCAGACCGAAGATCGCTCCGGATGCCCCGACCACTGCCGACTGGGGCGCCAGGACCAGTACGGCTACCGACCCTCCGAATCCGCTGACCAAGTACAGCGCGAGAAATCGCCACCGGCCGATCGAACGCTCGAGAATCGAGCCGAAGATGTAGAGGGAGAACATGTTCAACGCGATGTGCGGGATGGATCCGTGCAAGAACATCGAGGTGATCATCGTCCACGGCAACTGCGCCGTGAACCGGGGCCGATACGCACCGAAGATGTCCACCAGGGTGCCCACCGTGCCCGGAATATTCTGTGCCACAAAAACGAGCAAGCACAGCGCGATGATCGCGTAGGTCACCACCGGAGCGTTGCCCGAGCGCAGCCTTGTCACGAACGCCGGCTTCGTGCGTGGGGCGCTCGCCCTGGCCTCCCGCACGCATTCGGGGCAGTGCACGCCGACGGCGGCTTGGGTCTGGCATTGCGGGCAAATGGTGCGCCCGCAGCGCTGGCAGAGAATGTAACTCTGCCTGTCGGGATGCCGGTAGCAGAAGTTGGTCGACCTCTGCGAGGAGTTCGTCACAGACGGTTCAGACTTCTTCGACGGTGATGCTCTCGATCACGACGTCCGTGAGCGGCTTGTCGCTGCCATCCGTCTGCACACCTTCGATTGCATCCACCACTCGCTTGGACTCTTCGTCGGCGACTTCGCCGAAGATGGTGTGCTTGCCCTGAAGCCAGGAGGTCGGCACTGTGGTGATGAAGAATTGCGAACCGTTGGTGCCTTTGCCGCCCCGGGTGCCCGCATTGGCCATCGCAAGAATGTAGGGCGCCGAGAAGTTCAGCTCGCCGTGAATCTCGTCGTCGAACTCGTAACCGGGACCACCGGTTCCCCGGCCCAGCGGGTCGCCGCCCTGAAGCATGAATCCCTTGATGATGCGGTGGAACACGACCCCGTCATACAGCTTGTCGGTCGAGACCTTGCCGGTTGCCGGGTGGGTCCACTCCTTGGTGCCACCAGCCAGTCCGATGAAGTTCGCGACCGTCTTGGGGGCGTGATTTCCGTAGAGGTTGAGCTTGATCGGCCCGAGCGAAGTGTTCATTGTGGCGACCGCAGTATGAAGAGACATGGCATCAATTCTTGCACGGCGTGCGAGGATGGAGATTCGTTCGCACTCGACCTAGGAGGTCCCCATGGCTCTATCTCGCAAGCGCCAGAAAGAACTCAACCGTCTCAAAAGCCAGGCCGAAGACCTGTGGGACGATCAGAAGGAACTGCTCGATCACGCCGCAAAGGTGGTTCGTGCCGCAAGCCGGCAGGCAGCAGTGTTTGCGCGCGAGGATGTCGCTCCCCGCGTTCGTGACACCTTCGAGGACCGCGTCAGGCCCGCGGTGTCGTCTGGCATGGCCGGAGCCCGCTCCGCTGCCCTCGGCACCCGCGACCGCCTCATCGACGACGTCCTCCCCGCAATGTCCTCTGCCCTGGGCACGGCGTTGGCCGCGATCGAGGTCGCAAAGAACAAGCAGGTGCGGGATGCGATCGGTCGCGCCACCCGCTTCGGTCGCGATGTCGGCACCCAGGTGGGCCTCATCAAACCGCAGCCTTCTTCGGGCCCCGGTCGCTACATTTTGATCGCTTTCGGAGTCGCTGCTGCCGCTGCGGTCGCCTTCGCTGCGTGGCAGACGCTCCGCGCCGACGACGACCTCTGGATTGCAGACGAGGCTGAAGGCGGATCGGCTTCCTAGTCGGTCGGAACAGCTCGTTCGCTCGGATAGTGGAACACGCCGTCAAGGCCGACCCCGAAAACCTGCGCAATCTGAAAAGCCATTTCGAGCGAGGGTGAATACTTTCCCTGTTCGATCGCGATGACGGTCTGGCGGGTCACCCCCACGCGATCGGCGAGCTCCGCCTGAGTCATCTCGCCGTTCGCGAACCGCAGTTGCCGAATCGAGTTCGTCACCTTCGTGGGCTTTACCACGCCGCGACGCCCCGACGGTACGCGACGATCTTCGTTACAGCGGCGAGTATCGCAGAGAGAACGAACCCGAGGTAGATCGCGTTGGCGATCCAAAAGTACGGTGCCTGAAACATTGCCAGAACCACAGCGCCAACCGCGCCGACCACAACGAACCACTGGCCGGCGCGTTCGCCGAAGCGATAGATTTCCCGATCGCGCTGGTCCTTCTGGTCTTTCTCCGGGTTTCGGGTAGCGATGCCGCGCACGATCGCGGTAATGATCGTCACGACGATGTTGGCAACGATCGCTCCACCAATCGTCCAGAGCATCGGCACGACGTATGGCCGGCCGGCAAGCTCGCCCGTGCCTCCGAGGATCACGGACAGGTACACGACGTAGGCGCCGATGGTGACGATCAACATCGTCCAGACGCTTCGTTCTTCGGATGACACTATTGACCTCCATGTAAAGAAATGCTGACATTGCTACCGTACGGAGTCGGGAGCCCTATGTCAAGTTTTCTTTACTCACCCGAGACGGGTCGAGGAATACGAAAGGCCCCGCCTGTGGCGGGGCCTTTCTTCTGTGGAGCCTAGGGGAATCGAACCCCTGACCTCCTGCTTGCAAAGCAGGCGCTCTACCAATTGAGCTAAGGCCCCCAACTTGCGCCGGTCGCCGTCTCGGCGGCCGGTTGTGCGTTGTGAAAGAACCCCTTCCGGGGTTCCAGTGGGGGTACCAGGACTTGAACCTGGGACCTCTTCGTTATCAGCGAAGCGCTCTAACCGCCTGAGCTATACCCCCGGAAGGCCAGATAAGAACTTACCCCATCTGGCTCCGTTCCTTGTAATTGAGATCTCGATACGAGGCTGGCCGTTACTCGATCTGCCGCCGCGCGTCAGTTGTTGGTGAAACCCACCAAGAGCCCGCCGGTGAGGCGGACGCTGAAGTTGTACAACATGCTGGCGATTGCACCGAGTGCCGTGCCCACTACGACGTTCAGAACCGCGACGATGAAGGAGAATAGCGCCACCTGTGGCAGCGAGAACGACGTCGCAACGCTGAACTCCGGGTTGCCCAAGACATCTTTCAGGATGCTGTCGAGGCTGCCAAAGATGCCGGTCGAGTTGAGAACGATCCAGACCAGGATGCTCGCAACCACCAGGACAATACCCAACGACACTGCGACGAGGAATGACAGCTTGACCGCCGACCAGAAGTCCACATAGACGAGCTTGAGGCGTACCTGCTTAACAGCAACCTGTCGCTGCGACTTTCGCTGCAGCTTCTCCGCGACACTACTCATCTACTGACTCGTCCTTTCGGGTTGACTCGACATCGTCGGACGCGATTTCGCTTTCCGCGTCGAGTTCCTGATTCTCTAGATTCCGCTCGCTGTTCTTGGCTATCGCAATGATCTTGTCATCGTCGGCAAACCGGGCAAAAACGACACCCATGGTGTCGCGGCCCTTGGCGGGAACCTCAGCGACAGACGAGCGTACCACCTTGCCGCTGGCAAGAACCACCAGCACTTCGTCCTCATCGCCCACCATCAGCGCGCCAGCGAGGTCGCCGCGGTGGTCGTTGAGCTTCGCGACCTTGATGCCGAGACCGCCTCGGCCCTGCAGCCGATACTGGTCGACGGAGGTTCGTTTGGCGTACCCACCCTCGGTCACAACGAACACATAGCCGTCCGCGCCGACCACACTCGCGCTCAGCAGCTGGTCCTCCTCGCGGAAGTGCATGCCGATGACGCCGGAGGTGGACCGGCCCATCGACCGAAGGGCGGCATCCGACGCGGTAAATCTGATGGACATGCCCTTGCGGGAGACCAACAGCACGTCTTCGTCTTTCTCGACGAGCATCGCCGAGACGACCTCGTCACCCTCGCGCAGGTTGATCGCGATGATGCCGCCCGTACGGTTGGTGTCGTACTCGCTGAGCGCCGTCTTCTTGACGAGTCCGCCGAGAGTAGCGAGCACGAGATACTTGGCCGCCTGATAGTCCCGGATGTCGAGGATCTGCGCGATCTCCTCGCCGGGCTGCATCGCAAGCAGATTGGCGACGTGTTGGCCCTTCGCGTCGCGCCCCGCCTC
>JBBQZJ010000099.1:0-7653 GCA_038207805.1 Actinomycetales bacterium
CATGGGAGCGATACGAGACTTCGCCGGTGGTCAATGTTCCCGTTTTGTCGAGACACAGCACATCTACCCGGGCCAAAATCTCGACCGCCGCCAACTCCTGCACCAAGACCCGCTGCCGAGCGAGTCGGATTGCTGCCACACCAAAAGCAAGACTGATGAGCAGCACGAGCCCCTCGGGGATCATGCCCACCACGCTCGCCACGACGTCGAGTAGCGCGGTGCGCCAGCGACCGTCACCGAGGGCTGCCAGATCAAATCCGTTGCCGTAGGTGAGCATCCGGCTACCAATGACGACAAGCACAATGGGGCCCAGCACCCAGGAGATATAGACCAAGATGCGATTAGTTGCGCCGCGCAATTCGGAGTGCGCCAGCGAATGCCGTCGTATCTGTGCCGTAAGTCGGTTGGCGTAGGAATCCGCACCCACCGCGGTGACCCGAACGTGGCCCGTTCCTCCCGACACCAGCGCGCCGGACAGCACCGTGTCGCCATCGTGCTTGACGATCGGTTCCGACTCGCCGGTAAGTAGCGATTCGTTGACGGTGAGGTCGGTCGAGTCAACCACGGTGGCATCCGCCACAATTTGATCGCCGGCGCGCAGCACAACGATGTCGTCGAGAACCACCTGAGTCGGATCGACCAACACCGTCTCGTCGTCTCGCCGTACGGCGACTATTGGTGCGGCAAGCACCGCGAGCCGGTCGAGTGCCAGTTTTGCGCGCACCTCCTGAACGATTCCGATCAGGGAGTTGGCCACCACAATCCCGTAAAAGAGTCCGTCCCGCAGGTCACCGAACAACAGGATCGCAAGGAAACAGACCGTCAGAATCGCGTTGAAGAGTGTGAACACGTTGTCGCGAATGATGTGCCACAACGGTCGGGAGGTCGTCTGCTTAGCTACATTGCCTTGCCCCCGAGCAACCCGCTCGGCAACCTCGCTAGGGCTGAGGCCGCGCATATGCAGTTCGCACGAGCAGCCAGGTGACCCAGAGCAGTGCGGCATACAGAGGCACACCAAGGATGAGCTTCAGGGTCGCGAGAGCCGCCGTGTTCCCGGCGAAGTAGAGCGGAAGTTCGACTCCTAACCGCAGTGCAAACAGGCCGCACCACAGAAGCGTTGCAATGATGGCGACCCTCAGCTTGGCGCGATCGCTCCGCCAGCCGGTGCCCTCGCCGGTGATCAGGGATGCGATGACGCCAATCAGCGGCCAGCGCACGACCAGACTGACGATCAGTGCCGCAAGGAAAACCGCATTGATGCCAAACCCAAACACAAAGTTGTCCTCGGCGCGCCCGGTTATCAGAGCCAGTCCGGCCGACAACGCAATGCCAATGACGCCGGCAGCCGCAGATGTCCACGGCTGACGCGCGACGATACGGGCGATAACGAACACAATCGCCAGTGCCAGAGGGATGAGCACCGAGGCAACCAGCTCTTGAGTGATCGTATAGACGACGAGAAAGCCGAGGCCGGGCAGGATCGACTCGACCAACCCCCGCACCCCGCCCATTGCGCGTAATAGCGCCGAGCCGCTGGGTGTCTCGCCCGGCGCGACCTTACCCAGTCCCGACGTGCGCGCCGCCGCGGCCAGCGCCGAACGAAAGTCCGGCTGGCCCTCGGTGGGCTCGCTGTCGTCTGGCGGCGTGGCCCGCGTCATGCCTGCTGTCCCGTGGCGGGCATGTGCAGCGCGATCAAGTCCCGAGGCGGCATGGGCGTCGTGCCCCGAACAACCACAATCGAGCGATAGATGTCTTCAATCTGAACTGCCGCGTCGGGATCGGTGACACCTCGGCCCGAGATAACACCACGAAGAAACCATCGTGGCCCGTCGACTCCGATAAACCGTGCCAACCGCGGCTCACCACCGGCAACCGGAATCTCTGCGTACAGTTCGGGGCCGAACACTCCGTCGCGCTCGCGAATCTTCCCGCCCTGCTTGTTGATTTGGTCCACGATTTGTTGGCGAATTTCGTGCCACAGTCCGCTGCTTCGGGGCGCAGCAAACGGCTGCACCTGAAGTGAGGAGCCGGCGTAGTCGAGCCCAACAGCCACGACCCGTTTGCTGCCCTCCTCGACCTCCAGACGCAGCGCGAGGTCGGTTCGCGGGAGAATCTTGACCCCGCCGAGATCGACATATGGGCGAACGGCATTCGCTTCGCTCTCATCGAGCGGGCCCGCCAGATGCCTGTCGGCCGGGGCCGACTTGGGTGCTTCGTACGGTTCCTGTTCGCCCGCATCCTGCTCAGAAATGTCGCTCACGACGCCGCTCCCTGGTTCTCGTTGGCACTGTCTGAAAGCCCGGTCGAGCCGAATCCGGCTTCACCTCGCTGGCTCCCGGGCAAGGTCTGCACCGGGACGAAGCGCGCACGAGACACGGGCATCACTATGAGCTGGGCTATGCGGTCGCCCGCTCTTATGTCGAACGGATGCTCGGAATCGGTGTTGAGCATGGTCACGCGGATTTCACCACGATAGCCAGCGTCCACGGTTCCCGGACTGTTGACGATCGTAATCCCGTGGTTGGCCGCAAGGCCGCTTCGCGGTACGACAAAGGCGACGTAGCCATCGGGCAAAGCAATGGAGACGCCCGTGGGTACGGTGGCGCGCTGCCCAGGCGCGAGCGAAACCGGCGCGGCGGCCATGAGGTCGGCCCCGGCGTCACCGGGGTGCGCGTATCTGGGCACGGAAGTGGAACGAATCAGCACGTCGACGTTGTCAGCCACGTGACGAGGGTAGTGCAGAACGCTGAACGCCTCGAAAAACAATGATCGAATAGAGCTATGACGCCCTATCGCGAGAAACTATGGCCAGCGCCGTGGCTGTTCATCAGCACTGCCTTGGTAATCCCCGCGAGCCTGCTCGTGTTCCTGCCAATCAACCAGACCGTCGGCGTGGTGGTGGCACTCGTGCTCTATCTCGGATGTGTCGTACTCCTAATCCTCGCCTCGCCAGTGATCACACTTAGTGAGCACGAGTTGGTGGCCGGTCGAGCGCGGGTTCCCTTAGGGGTCCTGGGCGAAGCAACAGCCCATCACGGCGAGGATGCGCGGCTCGAGCGTGGCCCGAAACTTGACGCGAGAGCGTGGCTACTCGTGCGGGGCTGGATCGATCCGGTGGTGCGGATCGCTCTGCACGATCCGACGGACCCAACGCCCTACTGGCTGGTGTCTAGCCGGCGCCCCGAGGCCATCGTCGCGGCCCTAGAAGAACTCAGGCGGCGCACTCCAGGCACATAGGGCCGAGCTTGGTTTCGTGATCGATTTGCGAACGGTGCTTAACCAAGAAGCAATTGATGCAGGTGAACTCGTCAGCCTGCGGAGGCAGCACGACCACGTCGAGATCGAGGTCAGACAGATCGGCGCCCGCAAGCTCAAAGCTGCCGGGGTTGTCGGCGTCATCCGCGTCGATTGAGCCAGACGTCTTGTCCGGAACGCGCTCCTTCAGGGCCTCGATCGACTCGGAGTCGTCGTCGGTCTTGCGGGGTGCGTCGTAATCGGTTGCCATGCCATCCACTTCTTATCTACTCAAGCTTCGCCGTGCGCGTACCTCAATCGGCGGGGACAGTGTGCATCAATCCGCGAGGAATAGCAAACCGTTGGTCGACCGTCGTTTCTGTGCCTGACAGTCAACTTGCGGCACGCCTGTTCTATTCCCGCGATTCGGGTGTGTTGCGTGCGAACCTTGACCCATTCGTGACGGCTGGAGGCAGTCAGCATGCAGGACCTGCAGGTAATTGGAGTCGAGAACGGCGCCTTAGTGGTCGCGTCCGACGACGGCACCCGATTTCGGCTGCCGATCGACGAGGCGCTTCAATCTAAGGTTCGTCACAGCATCCCCGAGTCTGGTGAGGGCCGTAGGCTCGCTCCCAAGGACATTCAGGCACACATTAGGTCCGGGATGTCGGCCCAGGATGTCGCGTCGATAACCGGCACGCCTCTCGACTACATCCAACGGTTCGAGGGGCCCGTGATCGCGGAACGCGAATTCGTGGTCAAGTCCGCGCTGGAAGTCGCCGTGCACACCGCGGCTGACACCGATCCACTGCGCCAGGGAAAGTCTTTCGGCACGGCGATCCGGGAACGCTTGCACGATGTAGACGGCAGCAGTGAACGGTGGTCGAGCTGGAAGGATGCGACATCCGGCTGGATCGTCAAACTCTCGTTCACCGCCAACCAGATCGATCACGACGCGCGGTGGCAGTTCGACCCTAAGAAACACACCTTGAACCCACTGAACAGCGAGGCGATCACGCTCTCCCAGCAGGGCGAGGCGGCCGGCGTGCTCATGCCCCGACTGCGCGCAGTTGCGACGGACCCCCAACCCGACTCCTCACGCTTCGACAGCGGAGCTTTCGTGCGGGATGAATCGGGCGCTCTCGAGGACGCACCGGCTCCGAGCGTCATGACCCGCGTCGTCACGCAAGATGAACCCGTTAGGGGCAACCAAACTGCGGATCTGCTCGAAGCGCTTCGGCGACGGCGCGGTGAGCGCGAAGCCGCATCGTTCGATGATGAGGAAGCCCGATCGGCGCATCCGGCGACTGGCTCAATTCGACTCGTCGAATTCGACGACGAGAGCGATGCCCAGACCGGCTCTCGCGGTACTGCTCCGCAACCGACGACCAAGAGGCGGGGTCGCGCCGCGATGCCCAGCTGGGACGAAATCGTCTTCGGGGCTCGGCCAGACGATTTAGCCTAGGCGGCGAAGGCTCCGAAGCGCAGTAGTGGCACTCTGAGTTCCGGCTGGGTTACTGAACCGTGCTGGCCGATCATCGCTCTCGCGTGCTGACTGGCCGTGCGCGTGTCGTAGTAGGCAATTTCTTTCCGCGCTGCGACGATCACGTCGCCGATCCGTCCACGCACCTCCGGGCGCACCTGTCCCAGCCAGCCCGAGTCGATCAGCTCCTCTCGAGTCACGACCCAGGCGCGAGCTGATTCCGAAGCCTTCCAGAGGTCGAGAAGCTTCGCGAGACCGGCGGCGGAGAGATCCGGTTCGACATGCAGCTGCAAACAGCGTGGCTCGCCGGCAACAAAGCGCACCCCATCGATGAGAGCCGGATCGGTATCGAACAGAACGTGTCCGCGCTCCGGAACATCGATAATGCCGTGGTCGGCTGTCACGAGCAGTCCGTGCCGCGGTGTGAGCCCGCCGACTATGCCGCGAAGCGCGGCATCCGTCGTTTCAAGGGCCTCAGCCCACTCTCGTGACTGCCAGCCATAGGCGTGCGCAGCCATGTCGAGCTCGGGAACGTAAACGTACACGAGGCTTGGCCCTCCGGGCTCACGCACAACGTCGAGGGCGCGCAGCATTCTGTCGCCGATGGACGCCGCTCCCACATACCGCGCACCTCGCAACACAGCGGAACTGAAGCTGGAATCTCGGTACCGCGCGGGTCCGATTGCGACCGACGCGAAACCGTCATCGTTGGCGCGCTCGAACAGGGTGCGTTCGAGCTGCCACGTGAGCGGATCAAGATCGCGGTCCCAGCCGGTCAGCTGGTTCACGACGCGGTCATGAGCCGCATCCAGCACGCTGTAGCCCACCAGTCCGTGTTGGCCAGGCAACGTTCCGGTCGTCAGGCTCGCCAAGGCTGCTGCCGTCGTCGTCGGGAACCCGGCCTCTATTACTGACTTTGCTGTCAGCGCACTCGAGAGTGTGCGGGCGTGACCGGCACTGGCCTTGAGGGCATCGGCGCCCAGACCGTCGACGAGCACGACTATCGCTCGCTCTACACCCGGAAGGTCCAGGCGATTGTCGCGCGAGCTGAGTGCGTGGAGGCAACTTTG
Organism: Actinomycetales bacterium; assembly: GCA_038207805.1. Taxonomy (GTDB): domain Bacteria; phylum Actinomycetota; class Actinomycetes; order Actinomycetales; family Microbacteriaceae; genus Rhodoglobus. Next base: position 5,788 of record JBBQZJ010000099.1, read on the forward strand.
CAGCACATCGGCAAGGCTGAGTCCCGCGGGTTTCGCCGCCGGTAACATGGGGGCAATCCTATGGCTACCCCAGAAAATTCCTCCCCCATTGCGCCCACCGGCGAACGTATCGAAGATGTCGATGTGTCTGCTGAAATGCAGGGCTCGTTCCTCGAGTACGCCTATTCGGTGATCTACTCCCGTGCGCTACCGGACGCACGCGACGGTTTGAAGCCGGTCCAGCGCCGCATCCTCTACCAAATGACGGAGATGGGGCTGCGGCCAGATCGCGGTCACGTCAAGAGCTCTCGAGTCGTCGGCGATGTGATGGGCAAGCTTCACCCGCACGGGGATGCGTCCATCTACGACGCGATGGTGCGACTGACCCAAGACTTCGTTCTGCGTGTTCCGCTCATCGACGGCCACGGCAACTTCGGTTCGCTAGACGACGGGCCGGCAGCGCCGCGCTATACCGAAGCCCGTCTGCAGGCTTCCGCCTTAGCGATGACCAACGATCTCGACGAAGACGTAGTCGACTTCGTTCCCAACTACGACAACTCGCTCATGCAACCCGAAGTGTTGCCCGCGGCGTTCCCGAACCTCTTGGTCAACGGGGCCAGCGGAATCGCGGTGGGGATGGCGACCAACATGGCGCCGCATAATCTCATCGAGGTGGTCGCTGCCGCGCGATTCCTGCTCGACAACCCCGGTGCATCCCTTGACGAACTCATGTCATTTATCCCCGGCCCCGATCTGCCCACCGGTGGCACCATCATTGGCCTCGACGGCATCAAGGACGCGTACGCCACGGGCCGAGGTGCCTTTAAGACCCGCGCCAAGGTCAGCGTGGAAGCGATTACTGCACGCAAGACCGGTCTTGTGGTTACCGAGTTGCCCTACCTCGTGGGCACCGAGCGAGTAATCGAGAAGATCAAGGATGGCGTCAACGCCAAGCGCATCAACGGCATTTCCGACGTCACTGACCTGACCGACCGGAAACACGGCATGCGATTGGTTATTGGCATCAAGACCGGCTTTAGCCCGGATGCAGTGCTTGAGCAGCTGTATCGACTCACCCCGCTGGAAGACAGCTTCTCCATCAACAATGTTGCTCTCGTCGGCGGAGGACCACGCACACTGGGTCTCACGGAACTACTGCAGGTCTACCTCGACCATCGCCTCTCGGTGGTGCGTCGGCGCAGTTCCTTCCGCCTCGCCCGGCGGAAGGAACGCCTGCATCTCGTCGAGGGCCTACTGATTGCGATCCTCGACATTGACGAGGTAATTCAGGTGATTCGGCAAAGCGACGACAGCGAACAGGCGCGCGTGCGGCTCGTCGACGTCTTCGACCTCAGCGTGGTTCAGGCCGAATACATTCTCGAGTTGCGGCTGCGGAGGCTGACGAAGTTCAGCCGCATCGAACTGGAGAATGAGGCCGAGACCTTGCGCTCTGACATCGCCCAGCTGGAGGCGCTTCTCGGCGACCCCGCCCGCGTTCGAGCACTCGTGTCGCAGGAGCTCGACGACGTCGCCGAACGGTTTGGTACCCCGAGGCGCACCCTGCTGACCGAGGCTAGGGCATCCGTCGTGCCCACTGCGGCATCGCGACGATCTTCGCCGGTTCTCGAGATTGCGGACACTGCTTGTCGCGTGATTCTCTCGACCACAGGACGAGCGATTCGGGTCGACCTGGCTGAGGACAGCGGTGAAAGCACCGGTACCGCCCAATCCCGACGCAGGAGCAAGCATGACGCTATCGCCACAAACGTGGTCACGACGAGCCGAAGCGAACTAGGCGCCGTCACGTCGAGCGGCCGTCTGGTGCGCTTCACGGCGGTGGACCTCCCCAGTGTTCCTGCTAACTCAATCCAGCTCGCCGCGGGTGTC
>JBBQZJ010000100.1:0-7643 GCA_038207805.1 Actinomycetales bacterium
GGCCGGTGGGCAGTGAGCGGCACCGTCGTTGCGGTCGGGCTAGTGGCGGCTCTCGCCACACTGACGACCACCGCGCTGCCCCTCTACGGTGCGCTTGCCACGAAGCAGTCCGTGGCGGCAGCAGCGGATGCCGCAGCGTTGGCCGCGGCCGACGTCGCTGTTGGTCGGGCTCCCGGGTCACCGTGCGAGGTAGCCGGTCGCGTAGCAGCGGCCAACGGGGCATCCGTCACTGCCTGCGTTTTCGACGGGCTCATGGTAACCGTCACCGCGAGCCGCTCCCTAGCGGGGATTCCGGTGAGCGCGACCTCGACGGCGGGTCCAATGGCTACCTCTCTATAAGGGGCATCGTTGGTGGCAACAACTAGCAGATCGGATTCGCGCGGCTTCGGCGCGCTGAGAGCCGGATTAGGCGAGTGTGCGGACTGTATGTGTATGGTGGCGCTGATGCCACCACCACGGCCGCGGCATCCACATCTAGGAGAACTGTGTCCATGAAGCTCGTCATCGTCGAGTCGCCGACCAAGGCGAAGACGATCGCCCAATACTTGGGCGAGGGCTACGAGGTGCTGTCATCGGTCGGCCACATTCGCGACCTGATCGAGCCAAAGAACCTGCCGCCGGAGCTGAAAAAGGGCTCGCTAGGAAAGTTCTCCGTCGACGTCGAAAACGGCTTCGAGCCCTACTACGTGGTGTCTGACGCCAAGAAGAAGACTGTCGCCGATTTGAAGCGAGCACTAAAGGGCGCCGACGAACTCTTCCTCGCCACGGATGAGGACCGCGAGGGCGAAGCGATCGCGTGGCACCTGCTGCAGGAGTTGAAACCGAAAGTCGCCGTGCACCGCATGGTCTTTCACGAGATTACGAAAGACGCGATCCAGCACGCCATCGACAACACCCGCCAGATCGACACAGCTTTGGTGGATGCCCAAGAGACCCGGCGCATCCTTGACCGGCTCTACGGATACGAGATCTCACCGGTGCTGTGGCGCAAGGTTGGACCCGGATTGTCGGCCGGCCGCGTGCAGTCGGCCGCAACGCGACTGGTCGTCGACCGCGAGCGCGAACGGCTTGCCTTCGTCACCGCCAGCTATTGGGATTTGATCGCCGGGCTGGCACCGGGCCAGACGGGGGACACCGCAAGCCTTACCGCCGGCGGCACCAGGGACCGCTTCGAGTCGAAGCTCGTGCGCATCGACGGCAAGCGCATCTCCGCCGGTCGCGACTTCGACGATCGGGGAAACCTGAAGGGTGATGCCGTCACGCTCGATGAGGCCGCTGCGGCAGCCCTCGCCGACGCTTTGCGCGCGCCGAACGTGCCCATTGTGGTGTCCGGTGTCGAATCCAAACCGTACACACGCAGGCCGGCAGCCCCGTTCACCACGTCAACGCTGCAGCAGGAGGCCGGCCGCAAGCTGCGCTTCTCGGCTCGTCAGACGATGAGCGTTGCGCAGTCGCTGTACGAAAACGGCTACATCACCTATATGCGAACGGACTCGCCGACCCTCTCGAAAGAGGCGGTCGAGGCCGCCCGCGCCCAAGCCAGAAAGCTGTACGGACCCGAGACGGTTCCGGATGCCCCGCGCACCTATGCGGGCAAGAGCAAGAACGCGCAGGAAGCGCACGAGGCGATCCGGCCATCGGGCGATACGTTCCGCACTCCCAGCGAGCTCCAGTCGACCCTTCGTGGTAACGACTGGAAACTGTACGACCTGATCTGGAAGCGCACCGTCGCATCCCAGATGGCGGATGCGAAGGGGTCAACGGCATCCGTCACCATTTCGGCCACAACCGCGAGCGGCACGGTGGCCGAGTTCACGGCATCCGGAACCGTGATTACGTTCCGAGGCTTCCTCCACGCTTACGAGGAGGGTCACGACGAGGAGCGCAACGCGGCGGAGGCCGCCGAGCCGGCGGAGGCCAAGCTTCCGCAGCTCACCGAGGGCCAGTCGTTGACGCTGGTGGATGTCGAAGCCAAGGGCCACGAGACCAGCGCGCCGCCGCGCTACACCGAGGCCAGCCTCGTCAAGCAGCTGGAAGAGCTCGGGATCGGCCGGCCGTCGACCTACGCGAGCATCATCTCCACGATCATCGATCGCGGCTACGTGACGCCGCGCGGTCAGGCCCTGGTTCCCAACTGGATCGCGTTCTCGGTGGTGCGACTCCTCGAGGAGTATTTCACCGACCTCGTTGAGTACACCTTCACCGCGGAGATGGAGGATGACCTCGACCTCATCGCTGACGGTGAGGCCGACCGTGTTCAGTGGCTGACCGGCTTCTACTTCGGAAGTGCACGGCACCGCGGCCTACGCACGGTCATCGACAACCTCGGCGAGATCGATGCTAGAGAAATCAACTCGATCCGTCTCACCGACGACATCACTCTGCGCATCGGCAAGTACGGGCCGTACCTAGAAGCGCCCGGGGAGAACGCGGAGACGCCGCGTCGAGTCAACATTCCTCAGGAGCTCGCGCCCGACGAGTTGACGGCCGAGAAGGCGCGCGAACTGATTGATGCGCCGGTAGTGGGTGACCGCGTGATCGGCGTACACCCGCAGACCGGTAAGGAGATCGTTGCGAAGGACGGCCGCTTCGGCCCTTACGTGACCGAGCTCGAGCCCGAAATTCCCGAGGAACCGCCGATCGAAGTGATCGACAAGAAGACGGGCGAAATCAAGATCAAGAAGCCGAAAAAGGTTGTGGCAGTGAAGCCGCGCACCGCGTCCATCTTTAAGTCCATGGATCTGGCAACCATCGACCTCGACACCGCGGTCGCGTTGCTCGGCCTGCCTCGTGTCGTCGGGGTGGATCCGGAGCTCGAGCTAGAGATCACCGCGCAGAATGGCCGATATGGCCCCTACCTTAAGCGCGGCACCGACACCCGCTCGCTCGCGGCCGAAGACCAGATCTTCGACATCGATCTCGTCGGCGCGCTCGAGCTGTACGCACAGCCGAAGTATGGCGGGCGCGCTGCTTCGAGCGCCCTGAAGGAGTTCGAGCTTCCCGACCCGGTGAGCGAGAAGGCAATCAAGATCAAGGATGGCCGGTTCGGCGCCTACGTCACCGACGGCACCACGAACGCCACAATCCCGCGCGGCGAGACTGTGGAGGAGATCGATTTCGATCGCGCTGTGCAGTTGCTTGCCGACAAGCGAGCCAAGGGACCGGCGAAGCCCCGCGCCAAGGCCGCTGCCAAGAAGCCAGCGGCGAAGAAGGCTCCGACGAAGAAGCCGGCCGCCAAGAGGGCTCCGGCGAAGAAGGCCTGATGCCTCGCAATACGCCGGGCGGGCTGTTCATCACCTTTGAGGGCGGTGACGGTTCGGGAAAATCAACGCAGTCGGACATCCTGGTCGAGTGGCTCACCGAGCAGGGGCGCACGGTCGTCGTATCTCGCGAGCCCGGCGGAACCGACCTCGGGCAGGAATTGCGTGAGATCGTGCTGCACCGCCGTGGCGAAATTGCCCCGCGAGCCGAAGCACTGATTTACGCGGCCGATCGCGCCCACAACATCGCGACCAAGGTGCGCCCGGCCCTCGAACGCGGCGACGTCGTGGTGCAGGACCGCTACCTCGACTCGTCCATTGCCTATCAGGGTGCCGGACGGGTGCTCGGGGGCGACGAGGTGCGCGAGGTGTCGCTGTGGGCGACGGAATCGTTGCTCCCCGACCTCACCATCCTGCTCGATCTGCACGAAGACATCGGTGCCGACCGCATGACCGAGCGCACGAAATACGACCGCCTCGAAGCCGAGAAGATCGACTTCCACGCGCGGGTGCGTGCCGCGTATCTTGAACTCGCCGCGGCCGAGCCGGGCCGCTTTCTCGTGCTCGACGCGCGCGAACCGGTCGACGATATCGCCGCTGCGATCCGCGAGCGCGTCGCCCGCCTGATCTAGGCTGAGCGGGTGGCACTCTGGGACGAATTGACCGGCCAAGACGATGCCATTGCGGTCGTCGAGGCGGCTGCTGCGGCATCCCGCATCGGGGGCAGTGGCGACTCGTCAATGACACACTCGTGGCTGATCACGGGGCCTCCCGGGTCGGGTCGCTCCAACCTCGCCTATGCGTTCGCGACGGCCCTTCTCGGCGGTGACGACGAGGCCACGCGTCGCCAAGTCGCAGCGCGCACCCACCCCGATCTCGGGGTGCTGGCAACCGACCGCGTCATCATCTCGATCGACGAAGTGCGCCAGTTGGTCGCGACCTCCCAGTTCTCGCCGTCCGTGGGCCGCTACCGGGTGATGGTCATCGAAGACGCCGATCGCATGACCGAACGTACCTCGAACGTTCTTCTCAAGGCACTCGAGGAACCACCGCCCCGAACGGTCTGGATCCTCTGCGCGCCTAGCGAAGCCGACCTCATCGCGACGATTCGATCCCGGGTACGTGTCGTGCGCCTCCGGGTACCCAGCATCCCCGAGGTGGCAGCCCTGCTCGAACGACGCGACGGCGTGGATGCTGCCACGGCGATGCTCGCTGCGCGCCAATCCCAGTCTCACATCGGCATGGCCCACCGACTGGCGACCAACGCGCAGGCTCGGGAGCGTCGCGCGCGCACTCTCGATATCGTGTTGGGCGTCGGTAGCGTCTCTGACGCGGTCGCCGCCGCCAGCGCGCTTCTGGACCTGGCGAAGTCCGATGCCCAAGCGATCACTGAGGAGCGTGATTCGCTGGAGAAGGACGCAGCCATGCGGTCGCTCGGCATCGATCCGGGGGGCACGATCCCACCGGCACTGCGAGCTCAGCTCAGGGCGCTGGACGATGACCAAAAGAGGCGTGCCACCCGCAGCCTGCGCGACGGAATCGATCGAATCATGGTCGACCTGCTATCGCTGTATCGCGACACGATGCTCATTCAACTCGGAGTCGACATCGAGCCCGTGAACCTCGACATCATCGATCGGGTGCGCGAGGCAGCCGCTCTCAGCGACGCTCCAGCGACCATTGCGACGATGGATGCTATCGCCATTGCCCGGCGCCGAATCGACACCAACGTCGCTCCGGCACTCGCGCTGGAAGCGATGCTCGTTACCGCCATCCGAAAGGTTGCCACGCGATGAAACACCCTAGGGTCGCCGCCGTCGCGCTGGCGCTCGCGGTCACGGTATCGCTCGGTGGATGCGTGTCGTGGTTTCTTCCCCCGACCGCAGGGTCGACATCCACCCCCACGATGGAGGAGGTGGCCGCCGACCTTGCTCCCTACTATCACCAGGTGCTGGAGTGGTCGAGCTGTGGGTCGGGGATGCAATGCGCCACAGCGAAGGCACCCATGGACTGGGCCAATGCGAGCGCTGGGGACATCGAGCTCGCCCTAGTGCGCAAGCTCGCCGGATCCTCGTCTCGGGTGGGGTCGCTGCTCGTCAACCCGGGCGGGCCCGGCGGCTCCGGCTACGACTTTGTCAAAGACAGCGTCGACTATGCGACGGACGCGCGGCTTCAGGCCAGTTTTGACATCGTCGGATTCGACCCGAGGGGAGTGAATCGGTCGACTCCGGTGTCGTGTTACACAGACCCGAAAGAGCTCGACAGCTACCTCTACGACATCGCACCAGGCACGCCCGGAAGTGATGAGTGGCTCACGGCCCTATCGAATAGTTCGACGGCGTTCGGGCAGCGGTGCCTCGAGCTGACCGGACCTCTGTTGGGCCTCGTCGACACCCCGAGCGCCGCGCGAGACCTCGACATGCTGAGGGCGGCACTGGGCGACCCGACCCTTAACTATTTGGGCTACTCGTACGGAACCCTGCTCGGGCAGGTGTATGCCGAGCTATTTCCGACGAAGACGGGTCGCCTCGTGCTTGATGGCGCTGTAGATCCGGCGGCGACCGACTTCGAGGGAACCGCGACCCAGGCGAAGGGATTCGAGAGCGCGCTGGAAGCATTTCTCGTCGATTGTTCCGGGGCGAGCGATTGCCCGTTCACCGGGTCAACCGAATCGTCGCTCACCGAGATTCGTGCCCTCCTTGATACCCTCGACGCCAGCCCCCTGCGCAATGCCGACGGGCGCCTGCTGGGCAGTGCCTCGATGTTCACCGCCATCATCCTGCCGCTCTACAACGAGAGCAACTGGCAGTACCTCAGGCAGCTATTTGCCGACGTGTTCCGGGGAGACGCGAGCTATGCATTCCAGCTTGCAGACAACTACAACGGTCGAAATGCCGACGGCACCTACCGCGACAACCAGACCGAGGCGTTCATCAGCATCAACTGTCTCGACGAGCACGGCGACGGGTCTGTTGACACGATGCGTGCCGAGGCAGAGCAGCTGAAGGCGCTGGCCCCGGTCTTCGGGCCGCAGATGTCGTGGGGCGGAACCGGATGCCCGAACTGGTCGGTGCCGGCCGCCCGGGATCGCGGTCCAATCTCGGCGCCGGGCTCGGCCGACATTCTGGTCGTCGGCACCACGAACGACCCCGCTACCCCGTACAGCTGGGCCGTGACCGTCGCGAACACCCTCGTCAAGGGGCACCTCCTCACCTATCAAGGAGAGGGCCACACCGCGTACAACAAGTCCAACTCCTGCGTGAACGACATTGTCGATGAGTTCTTGATAAACGGAATCGTGCCAAACGCCGACCCCGTGTGCTGATCGAAAAGCTTCGCCCCGCTAGGCTCGATTGCGTGAACACGACACGCTTTCGCATCCCCGCCGTCGTTGCCGCGGCATCCGCTCTCGTTCTGCTGCTTTCCGGATGCTTCAATCTGGGGGTAACCGATTCCGACACCCGCACGACGCCCACGGGTGAGGATGTCCCCGCCGCGTGGGTGCCGTACTACACCCAGGTTCTGACCTGGGCGGACTGCGACAACGGCATGCAGTGCACGACCGCGGTCGCGCCGCTGGACTGGAACAACCCGTCGCCGGCGACCGATATCGAGCTCGCGCTGGTCCGTCACCCGGCGACAGGAACCAAGGTCGGATCGCTGTTCACGAACCCGGGCGGGCCGGGAGCATCCGGGTTTGACTTCGTCTACGACAGCGTCGACTTCGCGACCAGCACGGCGTTACAGAAGTCCTTCGATGTGGTCGGCTGGGATCCTCGCGGCGTCGGTCGCTCGTCCGCTGTCAAGTGCTACGACGCCCCCCAGTTGGACGAGTTCATCTTTGGCTTGCCGGCGGCAGCCCGAGGTACCCAAGAGTGGATCGACGAAGTGACGCAGGGGTCGATCGACTTCGGTCAGGCCTGCCTTGCCAACACCGGCGAGCTGTTGCAGTTCATTGACACACAGAGCACAGTGCACGACCTGGACATGATGCGCGCCGTTCTAGGTGACGAGAAACTGAACTATCTGGGCTATTCCTACGGAAGTGACATCGGCTCGTACTACGTCGAGAACTTCCCAGACAAGGTCGGTCGACTCGTCGTCGACGGGGCGACCGACTCCTCGATCCCGGTGTTCGAGGTGGGGCTCGTGCAGACCAAGGGGTTCCAGCGCGCGCTCGAGAACTACCTCGTCGCCTGCCCCGACCTGTTCGACGACTGTCCGTTCACCGGCGACCTCCCCACCGATCTGGCTACCATCCGTGCGCTGTACGACCGCTACGACGCGAACCCGATCGCGGCGCCGGATGGTCGCTTGATGGACGCCGGCGTGCTCGACATCGCCATGAGTATGGCGCTGTATTCGCAGGACTCTTGGTCGTTT
>JBBQZJ010000101.1:0-7623 GCA_038207805.1 Actinomycetales bacterium
GCATAGACGCCGCGACTGACGCGCTGCAATGATTTTTGTCGCACCGCGCGAGTGAGGAGCGCCCGCTGTCCGCGCGATCGAAGATCGGCATCCTGAACAAATTCGTCGCGCCACTCTGGTTGCCTCATGGGCCCAGCCTGAGGCGCTGGAGCGGCCCGCACAGCGGGAACCGGAGTCTGCGAATAACAGCGCCGCGCGTTGGGGTGAGGTGGAGAGGTCGAGCGCTACCGTTCGGCGCGACCGCCCGCGCGCGCACAACCGCTGTCGCGCCGAACGAGCGCGGTCGCCCGGACCGGGCCCGATTGCGCCGAAAGACCTCTAGTGAACGATATGCATCGCGCGCGCGGCATCCGTGATGCTGCCCGTCAGCGACGGATACACCGGGAACGCTTGGGCGAGCTGATCGACCGTGAGCCGGTGCTCGATTGCTAACGCTACCGACAGCACGAGTTCTGACGCGTTGGGCGCGACGATCACTCCGCCGATCACGGTGCCCGAGTCGCTTCCCGCAAAAAGCTTGACGAAGCCGTCGGTGATTCCCATCATCTTCGCCCGCGGATTCGAAGCGAGCGGCAGCTTGTAGATGTCGCCTTCGCGCAGCCCGTCCTCGATCTGCTTCTGCGCCCACCCGACCGTCGCGATCTGGGGCTGAGTGAAGATGTTGGATGTCACGTTGCGCAACTCGGTCGGGTTCACCTCATCCCCCATCGCGTGGTACACCGCCGTGCGACCCTGCATTGCGGCGACGGATGCCAGCGGCAAGAAATCCGAGCAGTCTCCGGCCGCGTAAATGGACGGCATCGACGTGCGCGCCACTCTGTTCACGCGAATGTGGCCAGACTCAGTGAGCTGAACGCCGGCCTCCTTCAGCCCGATGTCCTCGGTGTTGGGCAACGATCCGACCGCCATGAGGCAGTGGCTCCCCTCCACCACGCGGCCGTCGACGAGAGTCGCTACGACGCCGGTCTTGGTTGCCTTGACGGACTCGGCTCGGCTCTTGGAGAGCACCGTCATCCCGTCCCGCCTGAAGACATCTTCGATGACGCGGGCCGCGTCGGCATCTTCTCCCGGCAGCACTTGATCACGCGAAGAGATGAGTGTGACCTTCGAGCCGAGGGCGGTATAGGCCGACGCGAACTCCGCGCCGGTGACGCCAGACCCGACGACGATGAGGTGTTCAGGAACCTCGTCGAGCGTGTAGAGCTGCGTCCACGTGAGGATCCGTTTGCCGTCCGGTGCGGCGCTGGGGAGCATCCGGGGGCGGGCGCCCACCGATACCACGAGGGTGTCGGCATCCACCTCATCAAAATCGGTGCCCTTGGCGCCCTTCGCGGTCGACACCACAAGGCGCTGCGGGCCATCGAGACGACCTTCGCCTTGGATGATGCGCACGCCGGCCTTGATGAGCTGCGACTTCATGTCCTGCGACTGCTGGCGGGCAAGCCCGAGCAGTCGGGCATTGACCGCCGCAAGATTGACGGTGACCTCGGGCCTGATGGCCCGTCCGGATTCCCCTCGAGCAAAGAACTGAACACCGAGCTCGGCGGAATCGCGGATGCCGTTGACCGCCTCGGCCGTTGCGATGAGAGTCTTCGAGGGCACGACGTCGGTCAGCACGGCTGACCCGCCTACACCGGCCCTCTCGATCAGCGTGACCTCGGCCCCGAGCTGGGCGCCGGCCAGGGCGGCCTCATATCCACCGGGGCCGCCTCCGAGAATCGCTATGCGCTGCGTCCGCTCGAATTCGTAGGCCATGCACCGATTGTCGCAGAAGTAGAGTGGTGGGATGTCGCTGACGCCATCATCCAACCCCCTCGACGACCCGACCGCGGATCCCTTCGCGATAGCCGCAATCGCGGCCACCGAGATCGCCGAACGTACCGGAGTCGAGCGGCACCAGATCGCTCTAACGCTGGGTAGCGGGTGGGGACAGGCCGCGGACCTCATCGGCGAAACCACCGCGACGATCCCCGCCGCCGAAATCACCGGATTCTCGAAACCCGCACTGGAGGGCCACGTCGGCACTCTGCGCTCGGTGCTCCTCCCCAGCGGCGGGCACGCGCTCGTGATCGGCGCACGCACCCACTACTACGAAAACCACGGGGTGCGACGGGTGGTGCACTCGGTGCGCACCGCCGCCGCGACGGGTGCGACGACGATGGTGCTGACGAACGGAGCGGGCGGCATCCGCGAGTCTTGGAAGCCGGGCACGCCCGTTCTGATCAGCGATCACATCAACCTCACGGCCGATTCCCCGCTCGAGGGCGCAACGTTTATCGACCTCACCGACCTGTATAGCTCGCGCCTGCGCGACCTCGCGCGCACCGTCGATGCCAGCCTCGACGAGGGCGTGTACTGCCAGTTCCGGGGGCCGCACTACGAGACCCCGGCCGAGGTGCAGATGGCGAAGGCCATCGGCGGGCACATCGTCGGGATGTCGACGGCTCTCGAGGCCATCGCCGCTCGCCAGGCAGGCATGGAGGTGCTCGGGATGTCGCTCATCACTAACCTCGCCGCGGGCATCCAGAAGACGCCACTCAGCCATGCCGAGGTGATCGAGGCCGGCAACGAGGCGCAGTCGCGCATCAGTGCCCTGCTCGCCTCGATTGTGGCCAAGCTGTGAGCACGACGGGTTTCGATTCGGAGCCCGCGGCTCCTCGTCAACCGGCCTTGTTGGACACCGCGAAGGCGTGGCGCGATCAGGACCCGGATGACACCACCAAAGCCGAGCTCGGCGAACTCATCGCCGCGGCCGAGGCGGGAAGCCCAGCCGCGCTCGAGGAGCGCTTCTCCGGTCGACTTTCTTTCGGAACCGCGGGACTGCGCGGAGAACTCGGTGCTGGCCCGACCCGCATGAATCGGGTTGTCGTGACTCAGGCGGCCGCGGGGCTTGCCGCTTATCTGCTCTCCAAGTCGCCAGACCCGAGCGTCGTTATCGGCTACGACGGACGCACCAACTCCGAGGTATTCGCCCGCGACACAGCCGTGATTATGGCCGGCGCCGGCGTGCGGGCAACGCTCCTGCCCCGAATGCTCCCCACCCCGGTGCTGGCTTTCGCCGTGCGCCACCTCGACGCGAGCGCCGGTGTTATGGTCACTGCTAGCCACAACCCGGCCCGAGACAACGGCTACAAGGTGTACCTCGGCGGCCCCGACCACGGATCACAGATCGTCGCACCCGCGGATGCGGAGATCGCAGAAGACATCGCCCGGATCGCGACCGTTTCGATCGAAGCTCTCCCGCGTTCCACTGACTTCATTGTCGCCGACGACTCGGTGCTCGACGAGTACGTTCGCCAAACGGCGACACTGGCAAACGCCCCCGCTCCGGTGTCGTTCGTGTACTCGGCCATGCACGGTGTCGGGTGGGAGACCGCCGAGCTGGTGTTCGCCGCCGCCGGATTCGATGCCCCGACGGTCGTGCCCGAACAGATCGAGCCGGACGCGAGGTTTCCCACTGTCGCGTTTCCCAACCCGGAGGAGCCGGGCGCAATGGATCTGACGCTCGCGAAGGCAATGGAGGTCGGGGCCGATCTCGCTATCGTCAACGACCCCGACGCGGACCGTCTCGCCGTGGCAATTCCCACTCCGGCCGGGTGGCGGGCGCTCAGCGGGAACGAGGTGGGGATGCTGCTGGGCTGGCGTGCCGCCGATCGGTGCGGCCCGGGCGGAGTGCTTGCGGCATCCATCGTCTCCTCCCCCGCTCTGCGCCAGATCGCCAGCACCTATGACCTCGGCTTCGTGGAAACCCTCACCGGCTTCAAGTGGATCTCACGAGTAGACGGCTTGAGCTTCGGCTATGAGGAGGCCCTCGGCTACCTCGTCGATCCGGCCAAGGTGCGCGACAAAGACGGCATCTCGGCTGCCGTGGACATGGTGTCGATGGCCTCAGAGCTCAAGGCCTCGGGCGCCACGATGCTCGACCACTTGGACGACTTCGCCGACAAGTTTGGAGCCTTCGCCTCGGGCCAGATCTCGGTGCGGGTCGATGACCTCGCCGAAATCCCGCGAATGATGGCCGAATTGCGCGCCCATGCCCCGGCTGTGGTCGGCTCGCAGACCGTCGCCAGCATCGACGACTTCAGCAACGGCTTCGGGGAGTTCCCGCCCGGAGACATTCTTCGCATCCACTTCGACGGCGGCGCTCGCGTGATCGTACGACCCAGCGGCACTGAACCGAAGCTCAAGGTTTACATCGACGCGTCAAGCGCCGACGGGGATGCCGCAGCCCGTCAGCACGCGGCCGCGGCCACGGTTGCCGACCTCGACGCCGGCATGCGGGCGTTGCTGGGCATTTAGTGGATGCGAGCGTCTAGCGGGCTAGCCGAGTGCCTTCTCGAGTTTCGAGGTCAGCTCCGCCGTGTCGAAATAGTTGTCGATGACGATGACATCGGCATGGCTCGCGCCGATCGCGGCGACAAACTCGGCTGAGGTGAGGATGACCTGTGCGTCGGCCGCGACCTCGCGAACCGAGTCAATGTCGGCGGCGACAACCGTAGCGTGCAGGTCGAGCTTTCGCAGCACCCGCTCCGCATTGACCTTGAGAATGCCCGAACTGCCGATCCCCGCCCCGCAGATGGTCACGATTTTCACGGGGATACTTCCATGATGCGCTGCACATCCTCCACCGTTGCCGCCGCTGCGAGATCGGCGATCGCTGTGGAGTCGTTGAAGATGTTCGCCACGGCCGCGACCACGGCGAGGTGCCGATCGGCGGCCCCGATCGCGAGGCCGAGAACGACACTCACCGGATCATTGTGTGGATGCCCGAACGAGACCGGCTCATGCAGGGTGACCACGGAGAGCCCGTCAGCCAAAACTTCGGGCCCCGGCCGAGCATGGGCAAGCGCAAGGCCCGGGGCAATGACGACGTAGGGACCGTGCTCGTCGATCATCCGAATCATCTCGTGAGAGTACGAGTTGGTGGCAGCCCCGGATGCGGCGAGAGCGTCGCCCGCGAGGGTGACGGCCGCCCGCCAATCGTCGGCATGAGCGCCGATCACGATCGCGCTGTCGGGGAGTGGTGGCAGAGGCATCCGGTGTCAGGCCTCGTCGAAGCCAGCGATGATGCGGTCCGCCAGTTCCTCGCGGTCCTCCAGCGGCAGAAATGCGGCGGCAGCAGCATTGAGCTGGAATACCGCGAGATCGGTGAGATCGTAGTCAAACACGTCGGCGAGTAGCGCGAGCTCGCGGCTGAGCGAGGTGGCACTCATCAGTCGATTGTCGGTATTCACGGTGACCCGGAATCCGAGCTGGTAGAGCAAGTCGAACGGGTGATCGACGAGTTCGTCACCCCACTGCTCAATCGCTCCGGTCTGCAGGTTCGAGGACGGCGACAGTTCCAGAGCAATCTCGCGATCCTTCACCCACTGAGCCACCGGACCGAGAGTGACGTAGGTGTTCTCGTCGTCTTCGCGCGACGTCACGACATCCTCTGCGAGCCGCACGCCATGGCCCAGCCGGAGCGCCCGCCCGTCGAACAGGGCGCCGCGGATGCTGTCCAGCCCGTCCGCCTCGCCGGCATGCACCGTCGCTGGAAAAAAGTGCTGGGCAAGATAGTCGAACGCGTCACCAAGATACCTGGCCGGGAACCCGGCCTCGGCCCCGGCAATGTCGAATCCGACGACGCCGTTGTTGCGATGGCGAACGGCGAGCTGTGCGATTTCGAGCCCGCGGTCGGCATGACGCATTGCGCTCACCAACTGGCCGACGCGGATGCTGCCACCGGCGTGTGCGACCTCCTCGACACCAGCGTTGAGCCCCTCCTGCACCGCCTCCACAGCCTGATCGAGGCTCAGTCCGCGGGTGAGGTGCTGCTCGGGAGCCCAGCGGATCTCCCCATAAATGACGCCATCGGCGTGCAGGTCGAGAACGAACTCGTGGGCGACTCGCACGAGACCATCGTGGGTCTGCATGACTCCGGTCGTCACGTCAAAGGTCTTGAGATACTCGACGAGCGAACCGGAGTCCGATTGCTCAGCGAACCAGCTAGCCAGCGCCGGGGCATCCTGCGCGGGCAGGGCCAAGCCGATGGAATCGGCTAGCTCGATAATCGTCTGGGGGCGAAGACCGCCGTCAAGGTGATCGTGCAGGGAGACCTTCGGCAACGCGGTGATGCTTGCGCCACCACCCGGCATCAAGTACTCGGTCTGAGTCGCATTCATACAGTCAATCTATCGGGCTTCGCCCCGCAGGGCTCGCGAGATGTCGGCCGCGGTCTGGCTTGCTGCCGCAACGACGGACTCGACCGGGATGCCGCTGAAGGTGGTAGCCACGTACGGCACCGTCAGGGCGGCTCGGGTGGTGCCGCGCGCGTCGAGGATGGGGGCGACAACATCCGTTATCCCCGCCTGTAGGGGATCGCCGCGGGTGATCGCCCCCGCACCGGCGAGGACCTCGCCGGCAGCTGTCGCCAACGGGAAGAGCGCGCCGACCCGAACCCGGTATCCGAAATCCGCCGGACTCTCGACCTGAGCGATGACCCGCACCCGTCCCGAATCGATGATGCTGAGATTGCACGACTGGCGAACGAGCTCGGCGAGCTCGCGCATCGGAGTCGTCGCAAGCGAGACGAGTCCGCGCAACGGCGGATGGCGGTGGGCCAGATCGAACGCCATCATCGAGAACGAGTAGAGGCCGCTCTGTCGATCTCGTGCGACGTAGCCGCGGCGCTCCAACACACCGAGCACTCGAAAGATCTGACCGACGGTTCGGCCCGTCGCTTCCGCGATCTCTGTTTGGCCGAGGCCCCCCGCGGTTTCGGCGAGCAGTTCGATGATGTCCAACCCCTTCTCGAGGGCAGGCACCGAGTAGGCGGGGGTGTCGACCACCTCAGCGGTTCGCTGACATTGCGGCGAGCATCCGCCGGGCTATTTCGCGATCGATGTCTTCGGGCACGGGTTGAGCGCCCAGGCGCAGGGTTGTGCGGCCGGTCGCGATCCGTTCGAGTGAGAGGCACTGCAGCAGAAACCCGAGGTCCATCGACTCGAGCGAGTTGCCCTTGGGTTCGCGGCCGGCCAGGTTCATCATTCGGCCATCAGCGATCAGCACAACGTGTCGGCCGTTCGGCAGGTCGAGGCGTTCGATCGCCTCGTCGAGGTGGGTGCTGCTCATCGCCAGCTTCCGCAATGCGGGAACGTCGATCTCCCACGGGAAGTGGCCGCAGTTTGCAAGTACTGCGCCGTCGGCAACCGCGGCGAAGAACGTCTCGGTCAGGATGCCCGGTTGGCCGGTGGCCGTGATGAACACCTGACCCCACTCGGCGAGGGCGTCAAGAGTATCGACGCGGTACCCGTCCATCGCCGCCTCGAAGGCTTTCAGCTCGTCAATCTCCGCGACCGCGACCTTTGCGCCGAGCGCCCGCAGGTACTGCGCCACCCCTCTGCCGCACCAGCCGTAGCCGGCCACGACGAAGCGTTTGCCGTTAACCATCAGATTCGTGATCCGCATGAAGGACTCAACGACACTCTGGCCCACAGCGTGCTTGTTTTCTCCGATTGCCTTGAGCAACGAGTCGTTGATGACGATGACCGGAAATGGAATGCGCCCCGCCAGCTCATCACGCAGGCGAATACCGCCGGAGGTCGTCTCCTCGGTGCCGCCGATGATGCCGTTCGACCGATC